>JAJECZ010000419.1 GCA_022821735.1 Alphaproteobacteria bacterium
GCATGGCCTGGAGTTCGTTGCCCCGCCGCCGCGCCTCTGCACCGACAATGCCGCCATGATCGCCTGGGCCGGGCTGGAGCGGCTGCGCCTCGGCGGGTGCGACGGCCTCGACTTCCGGCCCCGGCCGCGCTGGCCGCTCGCGTCCGCAAACGGCGCAGCATGAAAGTCGGCATTCTGGGCGCCGGCGCCTGGGGGCGCGCGCTGGCGAAAACGGCGGGCCGCGCCGGGCACGAAGTCACGCTCTGGGGCCGGGCCGACGGTGTGCCCCGCTTCGGGGCCGCCGCCTCGGCCGAAGTCGTGGTACTGGCGGTGCCGGCCCAGGCCATGGCCGACCTGGCCGGCCGGCTCGACCCCGGAATCGTGCGCGGCGTGCCGGTGATCGCCGCCAAGGGTCTGGAGCGCGGCACGGGCCGGCTGATGAGCGAGGTGCTCGGCTCCGGCTTCGCCGCCGGCGTGCTTTCCGGTCCCAATTTCGCGGCCGAGGTTGCCGCCGGCCTGCCGACGGCGGCGGTGCTGGCGGGCGCGCCGCAGGCCGCCTTCGCCACAGGCGGCTTCCGCGTCTATGAGAGCCGCGATGTCGTCGGGGTGCAGCTCTGCGGGGCGCTGAAGAACGTCATCGCCATCGCGGCGGGGATTACCGAGGGACGCCGGCTCGGCGAGAACGCCCGGGCGGCGCTGATGACGCGGGGGCTGGCGGAAATCCGCCGCCTCGTCATCGCCGAGGGCGGCGAGGCCGAGACGGTTGCCGGGCTTGCCGGCCTCGGCGACCTGATGCTGACCGCGACCAGCCCGACCTCGCGCAACTACGCCCACGGGCTCGCGCTCGGCAGGGGCGAGCCGCCGCCGGCCGCGCTTGCCGAAGGCGCGACCACGGCCGAGCCCGCCCTGCTCCGCGCGGCGCGCGCCGGCGTGGAGTTGCCGATTGCAGCGGCCGTAGCCGATATTGTCGCGGGGCGCGTCGATATCGAATCCGCCATGAAGCGGCTGCTTGCCCGCCCCGCCGGCCGCGAATGACCGGACATGGAAGAGGAAACCGCCCGATGAATTACTGGCTGTTCAAGAGCGAGCCCGGCGCCTGGTCCTGGCAGGACCAGGTGGATGCCGGCACGGCGGAGTGGGATGGCGTGCGCAACTACCAGGCCGCCAACAACATGAAGGCGATGAAGGTCGGCGACCGGGGCTTCTTCTACCACTCGGTCGGCGAGCGGGCGATCGTCGGCACGGTCGAGGTGGTGAAGGAATACTACCCCGACCCGACGGACGCCTCGGGCCGGTTCGGCATGGTGGACGTGCGCGCCGTCGAGAGCGCGGCCCGCCCGGTAACGCTCGCAGAGATCAAGGCCGACCCCGATTTCGCCGAGCTTCCGCTCGTGCGCCAGTCGCGGCTGTCCGTCTCGCCGGTGCCGGCCCCGCTCTGGGCGAAGCTCTGCGCCATGGCCGGCGTCTCCGGCTGACCCGCCGCGCATGGGCTGGCTCGACCGCATCGCGGAGTGCAACCGGCATGACCTGTCCGGCTTCCTGCCGTTCGAGGTCGGGGAAAAGCGGATCGGCTGGGTCCGCCACAGCCTGGCGGAACGGCTCGCCAGGCGGCCGGAAGTCTTCGCCGTCGGGGCCGGATCGGCCGGTTTCGCGCCCGCCCTCGACACGCCCGGACAACGGACCGCCGCGCTCGCCGGGATCGTCCGCGAATGGCACGGGAACGGCCTGCTGCGCCGGGTCAGCGGGGAGCTGCTTGCCGTCGGCGCAAGCCTCGCCGAGCCGCCGCTCTTCCTGATCGACCGCTCGGCCGTGCAGGCCTTCGGCTTCAGCGCGGTGGGCGTGCATGTGAACGGCTGTGTGCAGCGCCCGGACGGGCTGCATGTCTGGATCGCCGAGCGCGCCGCCGGGCGCCACAGCTATCCGGGAATGCTCGACAACATGGTCGCCGGGGGCCAGCCGGCCGGCCTCTCGCTGATGGAGAATGTCGTCAAGGAAGCGGGCGAGGAGGCCGGCATCCCCTCTGCGCTTGCCGGGGCCGCCTCCCCCGCCGGCGCCGTCACCTACTGCCTCGAAACCGAAGCCGGCCTGCGCCCGGACATTCTCTATGTGTACGACCTCGAACTGCCCGCCGGCTTCCAGCCTCGCAACAGCGACGGCGAGGTCGCGCATTTCGAGCTCTGGCCGGCAGACCGCTTGGCCGAAACCGTGCGGGACACCGGGCGGTTCAAGTTCAACTGCAATCTCGTCATCATCGACTTCCTTATCCGCCGGGGCGTTCTCGGCCCGGAAGAACCGGACTATCCCGCCATTCTCGCCGGCCTCCGCCCCGCTCTGCCCATCGACCCCTGGCGGTTGTGGTAGTCTGCGCTTATCCGGCGAAGCGGGAGGTTCCGATGGTCCACGATGTCCTGAGCGACGGTTTCCTGGAGGTCGTCGACCCGGACGCGGCGCCGGAAAAGATCGGCGGCGGCTTCGATTTCACCGAGGGGCCGGTCTGGCATCCGCGCGAAAGGACCGTGGTCTTCTCCGACATGCCGGGCAACCACATGCGGGTGTGGACCGAGGCCGGCGGCATCGCCACCTTCCGCAAGCCCAGCAACATGGCGAACGGCAATGCCTACGACCTCGAAGGCCGGCTCGTCACCTGCGAGCACGCCACCAGCCGGGTCACCCGCACCGGGCATGACGGCGGCATCGAGGTGCTCGCCAGCCACTATGACGGCAAGGAACTGAACAGCCCGAACGACATCATCGTGGCCTCGGACGGCGCAATTATCTTTACCGATCCGGGCTTCGGCCGCATGGCCTATTACGGCGTCGAGCGCGAGTCCGAGCTCGGCTTCCGCGGCGTTTACCGGCTGGAGCCGGACGGCGGCGGGCCGCGCCTGCTGGCCTCCGATTTCGACCAGCCGAACGGCCTCTGCCTCTCGCTCGACGAGAAGCGGCTCTGGATCAACGACACCATGCGCGGCCATATCCGCGTCTTCGATGTCGGGGCCGACGGTTCGCTGGCTTCCGGCCGCGTCTGGGCGGAAGTAACCGGCGAAGGACCCGGCGCGCCCGACGGCATGAAGATCGACGCGGAGGAGCGGATCTACTGCACCGGCCCCGGCCCCGGCATCCATGTCTTCGATCGCGATGCCACGCATCTTGGCATCATCCGCATCCCGGAAGGCGTCGCCAATTTCTGCTTCGGCGGCGAAGACATGCGCACATTGTTCATCACCGCCTCGACCTCGCTCTATCGGGTTTCGATGCGCGCGGCAGGAGCAGCATTGCGGTTTTGAGGCGGGGCCGAATCGCCGGGCATAACGGGTGGGAAAACACTCAGAGAACAGCCATGGCGACCTGGAAACCCGACCCGGTGATTGCTGAGCTCTGGGCCGTCAAGGACGCCTACGCGGCGGAATTCGACTTCGATGTCGACGCTATTTGCGATCATCTGGTTTCTGTAGAGAGAACTTCCGGACAGACTTATGTCTCCTATCCTCCGCGCCGTTTCGTGGCGGAAGCGCCGAACGCCGAGTGATCGTGTCCGGGATGTCCCCGGTAAGGTCGGAACGAAGTGTGGCCCCGGTCGGCATCTGGCGGGGTTTCCCGACCGGCATATGGAGCGGCCGGCGACCGGGACCGGGGCGGGAGGTCGCCCTTTCCGCTATAGTGATATAGGACTTATATCAAATATTTTTGCTTTTTGTTCCAAAATTTGCTTGACCTCCGATAACAGCGTCGCTATCTTCTTTCGGTAGAAGCGGCATCCGGAGCCGCTTCTTGGGCACCGCGCGGCCGGCGGCGCCATATTCGAAAAACCCCTGAGAAACGGACGGGGGAGGTGTGTCCTGCGCCTCGCGCGCGCAATCAGGTGCGCGAACCGTGCCGGCGCAAAGGCGCGCCCGCGCGCGTTACGCGCGAAACAGGGTCCCGCCGCACGGGAGGAGCCGGCGGCGGGGAGAACGGAACGAAGAGGGATCGGGAGGAAAAGCCCATGCCGAAAACGCCAGGTCGGGAACGCCGGACGGAATACCCCGGGCCCCGCCGGAAAGGACAGCTTCAGGCGGGAAAGAACCATCGCCTGTATGCGGAACATGACAAAACATGACATTTCCGGCGGCGCGCATGACGAAACCGGACATTTCATGACACATCCCGCGCCGTCATGCCTCTCCCCGTCATGCCCGGATCCCCCGCCTTCGCGTGGGCAAGCGAGTCCGGGGAATGACGAGGGGGGACGGACAGGAGCGGCCGGTCGTGACGGCGGAGGTGCGCCCTGCGGCTCGCGCGCGCAATCAGGCGCGCAAACCGCGCCGGCGCAAACGCGCGCAGACGGGCGCGCAGGCGCGCACGCGATACGCGCGGCAAAGGGTCCGCCGTCCCGGACCGGAAGGAGGCATGGATGACCGCAACCGACCCTCGCCCGCCCTGGCGGCGGCGCGGACCATGACAAAACATGACACTTCATGACATTTCCCGGGAGTGTCCCGGCAGCCGCGCCGTATCGCATCCGCCGACGCCCGGTCACGGGCCGTCGGCTCCGGACCGCGAGCGGCGGTATTCGGCGCGCCCGATGCGGCTACGGAGAGCGAGCGAGGGCGGCGGCCTGGGCGGCGGAGAAGGCTTCGGCGCGGCCGCAGAACTGGCAGACCATCTCCAGCGAACCGTCCTCGCGGCACAGGTCGTCCGTCTCGCCGGCGGGCAGCGCGCGGAGCACCGTCTCCATCCGCGCCCGGCCGCCGCAGCGGCAGCCGTCCCGGAGCGGGCGCTGCGGGTCGACGCGCAACTCGTCGCGGTGGAAGAGCCTGAGCAGCAGCGCATCGCCCGGCAGGGCGGGGTCCAGCAGTTCGTCCGGTCCGACGGTGTGCATGTAGTGACCGAGCCGGGTCCAGAGCTCGCCGGTTTCCTCCGACGGGTCCGGCTGTTCGTCCGGCAGCCGCTGGAGCATCAGCGCCGCCGCGCGCCAGTCGCCGCTGCGCCGGCCGCAGGCGGCCGCGAGGCAGGTGTCGATCTGCTCCGACTGGCGGAAATAGTGCAGCACGGAGGCAGCCAGGCCGCCTTCCGCCAGTTCGACCACGCCCTGGTAGCGCTCGCCGCCTTCCGCGGGATCGAAGGTGAACGCCAGATAGCCGGAGCCGAGCGGTCCGCCGCCGGACCCGTTCGCGGGCGTCTCCCCGTCGAAACCCGCGAAGCCGCGCATGAGCCCCGACGCGTCGATGTCCGCCACCAGCCGGCTGATCGGGCCTTTACCCTCGACCTGGAGCGTGAAGACGCCGTCGGCCTTGAGCGACTGCGAGAGCGCCGCCGCGATTGCCAGCGCCTCGCCGAGCACCTCCGCCTGAGCGTCCGGATAGCCGTGCCGGTCGAGGATCCGCGCGACTTCCGGCCCGAGGCGCACCAGGCGGCCCCGCACCCGCGTGCCGCCGAGCCGGAAGGGCCTGACATAGTCGTCGCGAAACGCCGCCTGTCCGTCCATGCGCCGGCGCTACCGTCCGAGGCACCAGGCGAGAATGCCCTTCTGGGCGTGCAGCCGGTTTTCGGCCTCGTCCCAGACGACCGATTGCGGGCCGTCGATCACCGCGCCGGCCACCTCCTCGCCGCGGTGCGCCGGCAGGCAGTGCAGGAATATGGCGTCCGGCCGGGCCTCGGCCATCAGCCGCTCGTCCACGCGGTAGGGCGCGAGCAGGTTGTGGCGGCTCTCTTCCCCGCCGTCGTTCATCGAGACCCAGACATCTGTAACCACCGCGTCCGCATTGCGCACGGCGGCAACGGGATCGTCATGGACGCTCACCCGCGCGCCGTTCGCCGCAGCCCACGCCAACGCCTCCGCCGGCGGGCGGCGCTCCGGCGGGCAGCCGACGGCGAGGTCGAAGTCGAAGCGCGCGGCGGCGTGGATCCAGCTCGTCGCGACATTGTTGCCGTCGCCGCTCCAGGCGATGCGCTTGCCGGCAATGGCGCCGCGCTGCTCCTCGAAGGTCATCACGTCCGCCATCAACTGGCAGGGATGCGAACGGTCCGTCAGCCCGTTGATGACCGGCACTTCCGCATTTTCGGCAAGCTCGGTCAGCTTGTCGTGATTGTCGGTGCGGATCATGATCGCATCGACGTAGCGCGACAGCACCCGCGCCGTGTCGGCCCAGCTCTCGCCGCGCTTGACCTGGCTGTCTTGGCCCGAAAGCACGATGACATGGCCGCCGAGCTGGCGCATGGCGACCTCGAAGGACACGCGCGTGCGGGTCGAGGGCTGCTCGAAGATCATGGCGAGCGTCCTGCCCTCGAGCGGCCGCGCCGGGTCCCCCGCCTTGAAAGCGGCGGCCCGGTCGAGGATGCGGCGGAGCGCGGCCCCGTCGTAATCCTTCAGGTCGAGAAAGTGGCGCGGCGCGCTCATACGCTCTCACGCAGCGGCGGCGGCGAATTCCCGGCAAGCGCCTTCGACCATGCCGACCGCCTCGCCGACATGCGAGTCATCGACGACGAGCGGCGGCAGCAGGCGCACGACATTCTCGCCGGCCGGCACCGCCAGCAGGCCCTGGCGGCGCAGCGCACCGACGAACTCGCCATTGGCGGGGCCGACCCTGAGGCCGACCATCATGCCCGCGCCGCGCACTTCCAGGATCGTGTCCGGGTAGCGCGCCGCGAGCCCTTCCAGGCGCCCGTGCAGGTCGGCCGCGCGCGCCTGCACGCCGTCGAGGAAGCCCTCGGCCAGCAGCGCGTCGAGCACGGCGTTGACGACGGCCGTCGCCAGCGGGTTGCCGCCGAAGGTGGAGCCGTGGGTGCCGGCGACCATGCCCGACGCCGCCGCTTCCGTCGCGAGGCAGGCGCCGACGGGGAAGCCGCCGCCGAGGCCCTTGGCGAGCGCCATGACGTCCGGGCGGACGCCGGACCATTCATAGGCGAACAGCTTGCCGGTGCGGCCCATGCCGCACTGCACCTCGTCGAGGAACATCAGCAGGCCGAACTCGTCGCAGATCTCGCGCACGCCCTTCAGATAGTCCGGGGACATCGGGCGGATGCCGCCCTCGCCCTGCACCGGCTCCACCAGGATGGCGCAGGTCTCGCCGGTGACGGCGGCGCGCAGCTCGTTGAGGTTGCCGAAGGCCACCTGGTCGAAGCCCTCGGTGACCGGGCCGAAGCCCTTGTAGAGCTTCTCCTGGCCGGACGCGGCGATCGAGGCGAGCGAGCGGCCGTGGAAGCAGCCCTCGACCGTGATGATGCGGAAGCGCTCCGGCTCGCCCTTGTCGGCATAGTGCTTGCGGACGAGCTTGATGCCGCACTCGATGGCCTCGAGGCCGGAATTGCAGAAGAAGACCGTGTCCGCGAAGCTGTTCTCGGTCAGTCGCCGCCCGGCTCGCTCCTGGTTGGGGATATTGTACAGGTTCGAGGTATGCCAGAGCCGGCCGGCCTGGTCCTGGAGCGCGGCGACAAGGCCGGGATGGGCGTGGCCGAGAGCGGTCACGGCGATCCCGCCGCCGAAGTCCAGGAACCGCCGCCCGTCGGACGCGAAGAGGTACGGGCCCTCGCCTTTCTCGAAAGCGATGTCCCGGTCCCCGTAGGTCGGCATCAGGGGGGCGATCACGATCGGGTCTCCTTCGGATGGTGCTTCAAACATGCGTCCCCGCCGCAGGCCGGCAGGGACGCGGGCATTAGCAGTTGCCGGGCGCGGCTTGTCAATGGCCCGGTGCGAGCGTCAGTCCTCGCGGACGCCGGCGGCGAGGTAGCCGCCGTCCACCGGAAGCACGACGCCGTTGACATAGGCCGCCGCCTCGCCGGCGAGGAACACGGCGGCGTCCGCCATTTCCTCGCAGAGGCCGTAGCGCGCCGCCGGGATCATACGCCGGTAGTTGGCGCGGGCGGCGGGCGTGTGGTGGACCCGCGTCAGTTCGGTATCGACCGGCCCCGGTGCGATGGCGTTCACCGTGATGCCGAAGGGCGCGAGCTCGTGCGCGGCCTGTTGCGTCAGCGAAATGACGCCCGCCTTGGAGATGCCGTAGGCGGTGCGCTCGGCGCCCGCGCGCACGCCGGAGATGGACGCGATATTGATGATGCGCCCGTAGCCTTGGCCCACCATGGCGCGCGCCGCCTCCTGGGCGCAGTAGAAGCTGCCGTAGAGGTTGACGCGGAGGATGCGGTCGAAGTCCTCCCGCGTCACGTCGAGGAAGGCATGGCGGAGGCTGGTGCCGGCGACGTTGGCGAGGATGTCGATGCGGCCGTGCCGCGCGACCGTCTCCGCTGTGAGTCGGCGCGCGTCGTCGGGGTCCGAGACGTCGATGACGAGGCCGTCCGGACCGAGCCCGTCCGCCTTGAGGTCCGCTTCCACCACGATGGCCCCCTCAGCGCGGAAGGCGGCCGCCACCGCCCCGCCGATCCCGCCGCCCGCACCCGTCACCGCCGCAATCCGCCCCTCCAGCCGCATGGGTCCTCTCCCCGTTCCGCGAAAGCCGGCCCCTCGGTAGCCGGTTCGCGCGCTCCGGTCCAGAACCCGTTGACAGGGACGGCGGGGCCAGCCTATAAGCCCGGCGTCATGTTCGACCTTGGCGGCATTCTGCTTCTCGGCCTTACCGGCGCTCGCCGGGCCTGAGCGGCTGCCCGGCGGGTGTAACCTCACCGCCGTCGAACTCCCGACATTTCCAAGTTTCTATAGCCGCGCCATCCGCCCGACCGGGCGCCCGCGCGGAGACCGAGGACAGCTTCCGAGCCATGCCCAGCATCGATCCGACCGACAAATACATCCCCTTCCAGCCGATCGACCTGCCCGACCGGACCTGGCCCGGCGCCGTCATCACCCGGCCGCCCGTCTGGTGTTCCGTCGATCTGCGCGACGGCAACCAGGCGCTCGTGGAGCCGATGGGCCTCCGGCGCAAGCTGCGCATGTTCGAGGAACTCGTGCGCCTCGGCTTCAAGGAGATCGAGGTCGGCTTCCCCTCCGCCAGCCAGACCGATTTCGACTTCTGCCGCCACATCATCGACGAAGGGCTGATCCCCGATGACGTGACCATCCAGGTGCTCACCCAGTCGCGCGACGAGCTGATCCGGCGCACCTTCGAGGCCATCGCCGGGTCGCGCCGGGCCATCGTCCACCTCTACAACTCGACCTCGACGCTCCAGCGCCGCGTCGTCTTCGGCCAGGACCGGGCCGGCATCACGAAGATCGCGGTGGACGGCGCGAAGCTCATCCGCGAGCTGACGCCGACCGTCCCGGAAACGGAAGTCGTCTACCAATATTCGCCGGAGAGCTTCACCGGCACCGAGCTCGACTACGCCAAGGAGATCTGCGACGCGGTCTCGGAAGTCTGGCAGCCGACGCCCGAGCGCAAGATGATCGTCAACCTGCCGGCGACGGTCGAGATGGCGACGCCCAACATCTATGCCGACCAGATCGAGTGGATGCACCGCAACCTCGCCCGGCGCGACAGCATCGTGCTGAGCCTGCACCCGCACAATGACCGGGGCACGGGCGTGGCCGCAGCCGAGCTCGCCTTCATGGCGGGCGCCGAGCGCATCGAGGGCACGCTGTTCGGCAATGGCGAGCGCACCGGCAATGTCGACATCGTGACGCTCGCGATCAACATGTACACCCAGGGCGTCGATCCCGCGCTCGACTTCTCGGACATCAACCGCACCATCGAGGTGGCGGAGCACTGCAACCGCCTGCCGGTCCACCCGCGCCATCCCTGGGCGGGCGAGCTGGTCTATACCGCCTTCTCGGGCTCGCACCAGGACGCGATCAAGAAGGGCTTCACCGCGCTGGAGCAGGCGAACAGCCCGGTCTGGGAGGTGCCCTATCTGCCCATCGACCCGGCGGACCTCGGCCGCACCTACGAGACCGTGGTGCGGATCAACAGCCAGTCCGGCAAGGGCGGCATCGCCTACATCCTGGAGCGCTCCTTCGGCGTCTCGCTGCCGCGCTCGGTGCAAGTCGAGTTCAGCCAGCAGGTGCAGCAGATCGCCGACGAGACCGAGGAGGAGCTGGCTCCGGCCCGCATCTGGGAAGCGTTCGAGGGCGCCTATCTCAAGGCCACGGCGCCGCTGGAGTTCGTCTCGGACGCGACCCGCCCGGACCCCCACGCCTCGGAGATGCGGATCATCACCGCGACGCTGCGCGAGAACGGCGCCGAGCGGACGATCACAGGCCGCGGCAACGGGCCGATCGACGCCTATATGGACGCGCTGCGCACCGCTTACGGACTCGACCTGGTGCTGACCGACTTCCACGAGCATGCGGTCGGCAAGGGCGCGGGCGCCACGGCCGCCGCCTTCGTGCAGATGACGCGGCCCGACGGCGGCACCGTCCACGGCGCCGGCATGGACCCGGACATCGTCTCCGCCTCGCTCAAGGCGGTCACCAGCGCCGTCAACCGCGCAGGCAGCCTTTCCCTTTCGTGAGGACAGTCAGTCTTCGGCGATATCCTCTGCCCAGAGTTCGGGCCGCTCCTCGATGAAGCGGGTCATAAGCGCAATGCAGTCCGGGTCGTCGGCAACGACCACCTCGACGCCGCGTTCGCGCAGGAACGCCTCGTTGCCGCCGAAGTTCGTGTTCTCCGCGATGACGACGCGGGGTATGCCGAACTGAACGATGGCGCCCGAACACATCATGCAGGGGGAGAGCGAGGTGTAGAGGGTCGTGTCGCGGTAGGTCCGCTGACGGCCCGCCCTGCGCAGCGCGTCCATCTCGCCATGCGCGATGGGGTCGCCCTGCTGCACGCGCCGGTTCCGGCCCCGCGAGACCACCGTATCGCCGCGCGCGAGCACGGAGCCGATGGGACAGCCGCCCTCCTCGAACCCGGCTCTGGCTTCCTCGTAGGCGATGCACAGCATCCGGCGGTCGGTCTCGGTCAGGCTCATCTCTGCGGTCCTCCGTAATAGGGAAGCCGTTCGGTACGGATGTCGTGCCCCCGGCCGGAAAGGGCATCCAGATGATCGGCAATGTCCTCGAGCCGGGCGAACCAGACCGCGCGGGTCGCCATGGTCTCCTCCAGCCAACGCTCGACCAGCCGCCAGCGGGCCAGCCGGCCGGTCAGGAACGGGTGGACGATCAGCATAAAGAAGCCGCCGGCCTCGTACTGCGCCTCGAACTCCTCCCAGAAGCCGGCCAGCCCGGCGGAGGGCTCCCGCACCTGCATCATGTAGCCGATCTCGGCATAGTGTGCGAAGGGCGGCCAGTCGTCGTTGCCCCAGTGCACCGGCATCTCCCAGAGCCCGCCCTCCGCGGTCGTCATCCGGTAGGGGATATCGTCCGCCATCAGGGAGCTGTCATAGCGCAGTCCGTGCCGGATCGTCAGATCGATAACCTGCTGCGTGACATTGTAGACCGGTGCGCGGTAGCCGCGTGGAAGGCCGCCGCAGATGCGGCGGTGGGCATCCAGCGCCTTCTCGAAGGCTTCCGCCTGGGACGGCCCGCGCGTCGTCACCGGATCCTCGTGGATCCAGCCGTGGTGCCCGATCTCGTGCCCGTCGCTCAGGATCGCCTCGACCGCGTCGGGGTAGGTCTCCAGACACCAGCCGGGGATGAAGAAGCTCTGCCTGATCCCCAGACGCCGGTATGTCGCGAGGACGCGGGGGACCGCGACCGTCGGCCCGTAGCGTCCCATGGAGACGGGGTAGAGACGGTCGAATCCGTCCTCCGGCCGCGCGATATGGATCAGGCTGTCGGCATCCATGTCGAAAGTGATTGCGACCGCGCATCTTGCGCCGTTCGGCCAGGGTATCGGGTTCCGGATCATCTGTGCCTCCGGTCAGCTTTCGACCAGGATGTGGCCGGCATCGGCCGGCCAGCTGAGATGGAAGTCGCCGCCGGCATGCGGGTCCAGATCGCCCAGCGCGCGTTCAGGCAGCTGGACCTTGAGTTCGGTCCCGTCCTTCGCCTCAAGGAACAGGGTCACCGTCGCGCCGACAAATTCCTCGGAAATCAGAGAGCAGGGAATCGCGCCCTCGGACGGTGTGCGGCCGATCTCAACCAGGTCGGCGGCGACAACCAGGGTAGCGCGGTTGCCTGCCGCAGGCAGGCCGGCAGCGGGGAAGACGCCGAGCGGCGTTTCAATTGCGTCGCCGCGGCTGGTCCCGGCCAGGATATTGTTCCGGCCCACGAACTCGGCCACGAAACGGTTCTCGGGCGTCCGGTAAATCTCGCGCGGCTGGCCGACCTGGACGACGCGGCCCTCGGACATGATCACGATCCGGTTGGCCATAGCGAAGGCCTCGGATTGCGAATGCGTGACATAGACGAAGGTGATGCCCAGCTCGCGCTGCAGGCGCGTCAGCACGCCCTGCATGCGGATCACCAGATGGGCGTCCAGCGCCGACAACGGTTCGTCCAGCAACAGGATCTGCGGCTCCGTCACAAGCGAGCGCGCCAGGGCCACGCGCTGGCGCTGCCCGCCCGACAGCGTATCGACATTGCGCTCGGCGAACTCTCCGATCTCGAGCCGTCCCAGCCATTCGGCCGCACGCCTGCGCCGTTCGGCAGCATCGATCCTGCGCATCCTGAGCCCGAACTCGACGTTCTCCCGGGCATTGAGGAAGGGGAACAGGGCCAGCGACTGCCACACCATCGGCGTGTCGCGCTCGTGAACTGGCACGTCGTTCATCAGCCGTCCGCCGATGCGCACCTCGCCCTCGCTCGGCGCCTCCAGACCGGCGATCATCCGAAGGGTTGTCGTCTTCCCGCAGCCCGACGGACCCATGATCGCGATGAACTCGCCTGCCGCTATTTCCAGGTCGAGACGGTGCACGGCCGTGAAGTCCCCGAACCGCTTGACCACGCCCGAGAGGATAACGAGCGGATCGGTCATGTGCGGCCGATCCGGGAGATGAAGAAGACCTGCGCCAGGACCACCAGTGTGATCGACGTCAGGAACACCAGCGAGCCGATGGCGTTCACCTGCGGGTCGATGTTGCCCTGGACGATCTCCAGGATGATGACCGGCACGGTCTTGTTCAGACCGCTTACGAACCAGGCTACCGCGAACTCGTCGAAGGAAACCGCGGCGGTGAGGCAGGCGGCGGAGACGATGGCGGGGCGGCAGAAAGGCAGGATGACCGACCGCAGCGCCCGCCACTCGGAGGAGCCCAGGTTCCAGGCCGCAGCCTCCAGGTTCGGATCGATCTGGTTCAGGCGCAGGCGGATGATCGCCATGGCAAAGGGCGCCGTCAGCACGGAATGCGCGATGATGATCGACCAGAGCTGGCCCGACGCCCCGATCCAGGACAGCCATGCCAGCATGGCGAGCGCCATGATGATCAGCGGGATCGTCGGCGGCAGCAGGATCAGCGCCAGATAAGGCCCCTTGAGGCGGAAACTGTAGCGATAGTCGGTATAGGCGGTCGCGAAGCCCAGCATTGTCGCGATAACGGACGTCGAGAGTGAGACGATGATCGAGTTGCGGGCCGCCTCGCCGATCTCGGCGTCGGCAAAAATCGTGTCGTACCAATGAGTGGTGAACGAACCCAGCGGAATCGTCGGGAACCGGTCGGAGTTGAACGAGAAGACGACCGCCGCGACGATCGGCGCGAAGATGAAGACGAGCACAAGCAACAGCCAGCCGAGCAGAACGACGGTCGTGATCCGCGCGCTCATGCCGATGACCGCTTGCGATAGGCCAGCCAGATCGAGGCCGCCGCGATGGAGAAGAGCGTGAGCATCATCATCACCGCGACGACGGCCGCGCGCGGCCATTGCTGGCCCGATTTCGTGGTGTCGATGATCAATATCGGCAGAGTGGGAGGCTTGGACCCGCCCATGTAGTAGGGCGCGACGAAGTCCCCGAAGGACAGGATGAAGCAGAACAGTGCGGCAATGATGAGTCCCGCCTTTGCCAGCGGCACGATCACGGCGAACAGCGTGCGCTCGGGCGGGCAACCCAGGTTGCGCGCCGCCTGGACGAGGTTCCGGTCGATGTTCGCGAGCGCGACGGTCTGCAGGATTACCACGAGCGGCAAGGTCAGCGTCAGGTAGCCGACGACGGTGCCGAAGGGCGTGTTGAGCATCGTGTACGGGCCGAGCCCGACAGTGCCGAGTCCGGCGTTGATCGCGCCCGATTCCGCCAGGATCACGTACCAGGAAAAGGTGCGCACCAGATAAGAGGTGAAGAACGGGATGATGAGAAGAAAGATCGCCCAGCGCCGTGTCGCTTCCGACACCCGGAAGGCCAGGGCATAGGCCGCGGGAAAGGCCACCAGCGTCGCCACCAGCGTCGCCAGGCCCGCCATGCCGAAGGTGTACCAGTAGCTGTCCCACACATAGCCCCTGGTGAGCATGCGCGCCCAGTTCTTGAGCTCGAATGCCTCCTCCATCCGGTAGTTCTTCACCAGGAAGAAACTCATCGCGATCATGAAGAACAGGGGCCCGAGGAAGAACAGCCCCTGCCACGCGATGACCGGCAACCGGAAGGCGAGCGCAAAACGGTTCATGGCGCGCGCTTGGACATACAGGGAGGGCGTAGCCGGTCCCGCGCCGTCAAGGCTCTGGCGCCAGGGTCCCGCAGGTCAGCGTCCGGGACCGGAAGGGCGGTCCCGGACGCGCTCGCCCCGACATCAGGCGTTCTTGTACTCGGACCAGAAGTCGTTCCAGTCCTCAAGCGTCTGATTGACCGGGATATTGCGGTAGTGGATGCGGCCCTCATTGATGAGCGCGATCGGGTCCATCGGGTTCCCGTCCGTCTGGTTGGAGCGCTCCGCCTCGGCACTGTCGGCGGCAACCAGAGCCGCGCGTCCGCCCTTGGTGATGCAGTTGCCCGGATAGGCGGCCATCTGGGCCGACTTCACCTGTCCCTCGGGGCTCAGCATGTACTGGATGAAGCTCTTGACGATATCCGCCTTGGACGAGCCTTTGCCGATGCAGTAGCTCTCCGTCCACTGTATGCCGCCCTCCTTCGGAATGACCGAGGCCACCGGCGCGCCGTCCTTTTCCAGCACACCCGTGATCCAGTCGCCGATCCCGCACATGGCCAGCATCTCGCCGTTCTTCAGGCTGTTGAAGGTGCCGCCATAGTCGAAGTAGCCGCCGACCTGCGGGCGCAGGCTCATGGTCGTCTTCTGCACTGCCTCCCATTCGGCGTCGTCGAGGTCCCAAAGCCCTGCGCCGTTGCCATTATGGAGGCTCATCATGCCCAGAGACGGCAGGTGCCAGTCGAAATGCCCGACCTTGCCCTTCACCTCGGGTTTCCAGAAGCACTTGTAGCTCATGGCCTCTTCGGCCGAGATCGCGGTCGTGTTGTAGCTGACGCCCAGGTGCCCAAACCGCACCATCATCGAGAACAGCGTGTCGCCGTCCCAATGTCCCGGGAACTTCGTGAAGTCGTCGTGCAACATGTCGTCGAACGGGTAGTCGTTTGCGTCCAGAGCCTCGATATAGCCGGCCGCGTTCAGCTGCTGCACGAACTCGGCGTCCGAGAGGATGACGTCGTAGGTGCCCGGGGGCGACTGCGCGATCAGCGCCAGCATGTTGTCGCCGCCGGCATAGTATTTGGGCTTGAACTTCACATTGTTGGCTTCCTCGAAGGCGCCGACGATGTCCGGCTCGCCGTGGCCGTACCAGGCGAGCATGTTGATCTCGGTCGTCGAGGCCCAGGCGCGGCTCACGAACGGGGCGCTGAGCGCCGTCGCGCCTGTTGCCAAAAGCACCTTGCGGCGCGTCAGGTTCAACTGTTCGCTCATGATTCGATCTCCCGTCGGTTGCAGGCTGCATCAAACCCCCGATGGGCGCATTGCGGCAAGGAACTTTTTTGACTGTCCGGCAGATCGAACGGTAGATTCCCGGCATGACGCGTCGGGAATTTCACAAGCATTTCAAGGCGTCCGGCCCGGTCGTCCTGCCGGTGATCCATGTGCTGGACGCCGAACAGGCAAACGGGAACATTCGCATTCTCGTCGGCGAGGGCGCCTCCGGCTGCTTCCTGATCAATCACGATTTCGGCGTCGCCCCTTTGCTGCCGATCATTCGCGAGGTCCGCAGCGCCTGGCCCTCGCTCTGGATGGGGGTCAACTTCCTGTCCGTCACGGGCCGCGACGCGTTCCCGATTCTGGGCCGCCTGGAGACGTCGGACTGCCCGATAGATGCATACTGGGCCGACGATGCGCGGATCGACGAGACCGGGCAGGATCTGTCCGAGGCCCGGCAAATCGCCGCCGTGCGGGCGGCCAGCGG
>JAJECZ010000308.1 GCA_022821735.1 Alphaproteobacteria bacterium
GCCGCGCTCGTTGTCGACTTCCATGCGCTTCACGAGCGGCTCTACACATTCTGCGAGCCCGAGGCGCCGGTCGAGATCGTCAACCAGCGGGTCGAGGCGGCCGGCCTGACGGACAAGTTCGCCCTGCCGGAGCTGTCCGCTGCCCCGTCCGAGCGCCCCGAACCCGCCGGCGAGCGCCTTGCATGCCTCGACGGCGACGAACTCCGGCCCGCGCCCACTTACCGACGCGAGGCTTTGCTTGCCGGCCACAGGATCGAAGGGCCCGCCATCGTCGACCAGCTGGACTCGACGACAGTTCTTCTTCCCGGCCAGACTGCGCTCGCCGACCGCTACGGCAATCTGGTGATCTCGGAGGGCCGCCCGTGACATCGAGAATTCCGCCGACGCCCAACCGCTTCACGGTGGAACTCATCAAGGGCGCGCTCAATGCGGCCCGCTCAGAGATGGAGGCGCTGATCGCGCGCGCCGCCATGTCTCCCTTCATCCGCGAGAAGAAGGATTACTTCACCGCCTTCCTGAACCGCGACGGTGAGCTCGTCGTCTCCACCTCGCTCACGCTCGCCGGCAATCTGGTGGATGCGATCCTGAAGGAATATCCGGCCGAGACCATGCGGCCGGGCGACCTATACTGGTACAACGACGTCTATGGGGTCGGCGGCGCCGTCAGCCATCTGCCGGACATGGTCTTCGTCATGCCCGTGTTCCACGAGGGCCGGCTGTTCGCCTTCGCGGAAGCGTGGGGCCACCTCTGGGACATAGGTGGCTCGGTTCCCGGCTCGATCAGCCCGCACGCAACGTCCGTCTTCCAGGAGGGCATCATGGTTCCTCCGGTACGGGTGATGCGCGAAGGCGTCGAGAACCGGGAAGTCGTGCGCATCTTCATGCGCAACTCGCGCTTTCCGGACATGCTGCGGGGCGACCTTCGGGCGATCATGGCCGCCTGCCGCCTGGGCGCGCGCCGCCTGACCGAAACGGTCGAGCGCCATGGCGTCGAGGTGGTAGAGGCCGCGTTCGAAGCAATGCTGGCCGAGACCGAAGGCGCGCTCCGCAGCGAGATCGCCGCCCGCATTCCCGACGGCGAATACGCCTTCCGCGACCGTATCGACTCGGACGCCGTGACCGACCGGTCCTATTATGTTGACCTTGTCCTGCGGAAGGCGAACGGCGACCTCGAGATGGATTTCTCGGGGTCGGACCGGCAGGCTGACGGGCCGATCAACTTCCTCATGGACGATTCGGTGCCGAAATTCATGCTTGGCCTCTGGATGTGCATGGACCGGCCCGGCATCGGCATGAACGGCGGTTTCGAGCGCGCGGTCGAGAGCGTCGTCAAGAAGCCGGGCACGCTGGTTTCACCCCGGTTCCCGGCTCCTCTGGGCCTGCGGTCGCACACGATGATCCGCGTCACCAGCGCCCTGTTCGGCACGCTCGCGCGGGCGACCGGCGGGCAGGCTTCGGCGGCGCCTTCCGTCTATGTGCTCTACTATCTGCGCGGCAGGAATGCCGACGGCACGGAGCCGCTATGCATCGAGGGACTCTCGGTCGGTTTCGGCGCTCGCACCTTCGCCGACGGCATCGACGCGGTCTATTACGTCGCCCAGGAAAACTATCCGATCGAGTTCGCCGAGATGGAATTCGGCGTCGAGATCGAGGCGTTCGGCATCCACCGGGACAGCGGCGGAGCCGGGCGCTGGCGCGGCGGCTGCGGCATCGTCCGAGACGTGCGCGTGCTGTCGGACGAGGCCCGCTTCGGCATCCGGTTGGATAATTGCCGCCAGCCAGCTTTCGGGGTCCATGGGGGCCTGTCCGGCGCGCCGGGCCGGGTGATCGTCAATCCCGACGGCCCGGAGCCGTGGGACATCGCGACCATGAGCGATGGAACCCGCCTGGCGAAAGGCGATCTGGTCCGCATAGTCACGCCCGGCGGCGGAGGCTGGGGCAACCCTGCCGACAGGCCGGCCGAGGACGTCCTAGAGGACGTGCTGGACGGCTTCGTCTCCGAGGAAGCCGCCGCCTACGACTATGGCGTTGTCCTCTCCGGCGACCGGGTGGACTTCGAAGCCACCCTTGCCCGCCGCGCAGCCATGCCGAGACCCGTTAAGATGTTTCACCGGGCGCGCTACTACAACGCCGACGAGGATCGCGCGGAGGAGGCGTCGCCCGAGGAGCCCCGGCGCGAGAGCGCGGCTGCGGTCGCGCCATCGGCGCCGGCATGAGGAGACCGGCCGGCGGCACCGCAGCCGGGCACCCTCCATCCGCGTCGTCGATGCTATGCTGGCCCGGCGCAAAGCCGGAAAGCGGAGGATACCTGCCATGAGCAAGCACCGGGGGACCGGCGTTCCGGACCAGCCCGAAGCCTGGAAATGGAAGGAGGCCGACTGGCGGCCGATCGTGGAGAAGGTGCGGGCCGGCCGGTCGCTCAAGCCGGCGTCCTGGCCCGGCGGGGCGCGCTGCGCGGTTGCGCTGTCCTTCGACTCCGACCACGAGACGCAGACCCTGCGCTGGGCCGAGAGCTCGCCGGGCAAGCTCAGTCAGGGCCAGTACGGCGCGCGCGCCGGCGTGCCGAGGATTCTGAACCTTCTGGAACGCTACGGCGTACCGGCGACCTTCTTCGTGCCGGCGGTGGTTGCCATGCTGCATCCCGACGAGCAGCGCCGGGTGATCTCGGAGGGACATGAGATCGGCATCCATTCCTGGATTCACGAGCTCAACTCGGCCCTGCCGCCAGAAGCCGAACGCGATCTGCAGATGCGCGCCGCCGACAGGTTGGAGGAGATATGCGGCGTCCGCCCGGTCGGCATCCGCACGCCCTCATGGGATTTCTCGGAGCACACGCTGGCGATCACGCGGGAGATGGGCCTCCTTTACGACTCCTCGCTGATGGCTGACGACGAGCCCTACGAGCTGCTGGAGGACAACGAGCCGACCGGGGTGGTCGAGCTTCCGGTGGAGTGGATCCGCGACGACGCGCCCTACTGGTCGATGGACCGCTTCTCGGGGCTGCGCCCCTACACGCCGCCGGGAGGCGTGCTGGAGGTGTTCAGGCGGGAGTTCGACGGCGCCTGGGAGGAGGAGGGGCTGTTCCTGCTGACCATGCACCCGCATTTCATCGGCCACCGCTCGCGCATCCAGGTGCTGGACGAGCTGGTGCAGCATATCCGCACGAAACCCGGCGTCTGGTTCGCCACCCACGCCGATATCGCCCGCTACTGCAAGGAGCAGGCTGGGCTCTGAGGACGTGCCGGGCGGCGTTTCAACCTCCGGGGACGGCGCGGTCGGAGAACAGGCAGGCGTCGGCATGGTCGGGCAAGTGCTCGACCAGCGGCGGGACCTCGGCCGCGCATTCGGGTGCGGCCAGCGGGCAGCGGGTGCGGAACCGGCAGCCCGAGGGAAGATTGCCGGGGTCGGGCGGCTCGCCCTCCAGCCAGAAGGTGTCGGTGATCCGCTGCTTGCCGATCTCGGGAATCGCAGACAGCAGCGAGCGGGTATAGGGGTGGCGGGGGGCGCTGAAGAGCCGCTCCGTCGGCCCCAGCTCCACCACCTTGCCGAGATACATTACGGCGACGCGGTCGCAGATCATCCTGACGACGCTGAGGTCGTGCGAGATGAAGACATAGGTGAGGTCGAACTGCTTCTGCAGGTCGAGGAAGAGGTTCAGAACAGTCGCCTGCACGGACACATCGAGCCCGGAAGTGGGCTCGTCCAGCACGATAAGGGTCGGTTGCAGGGTGAGGATGCGGGCAAGGCCCACCCGGCGCTGCTGTCCGCCCGAGATTTCATGCGGATAGAGGTCGAGATGGCTTTCCGGAAGGCCGACGGCCTCGAGGATGTCCCGCACCCGCTCCCGGCGCGCGGCGCTGTCGAGATCGGTATGAATGACCAGCGGTTCGTCCAGCGCCTTGCCGATCTTCCAGCGCGGGTCGAGCGAGGCGCCGGGGTCCTGGTAGGTATATTGCAGGTCGCGGCGCAGCTCGCGCGACTGGTGCGGCTTGAGTTGCGTGATGTCGTGGCCCTCGAAGACGATCCGGCCGCCGGTCGGGCGGTGAATGCCCATCACCGTCTTGCCGAGGGTGGACTTGCCGCAGCCCGATTCGCCGACGACGCCCAGGATTTCTCCCTTCTCGACATTGAGCGAAACGCCGTCCACCGCCCTCAGCCAGCCGATGCGGCGCTTCCAGACATCGCGGACAGGGAAATATTTCTCCAGGCCTTCGAGGCGCAGCAGGTCCGGGCCGGAAGCGGTCACGATGCGGCCTCCCGCGCTGCCTCTACGGGATGGTGGCAGCGGATGAGGTGGTCCGGCCCCGCCTCCGACACGTCCGGACGGGCGGCGGCGCAGCGTGCGCTCACACTGGTGCAGCGCGGGTGGAAGCGACAGCCGCTCGGCGGGTCGATCAGCGCCGGAATCTGGCCGGGTATGCCGCTGATGCCATGCTCGCGCGACGGCAGGGATTCCAGTAGGCGTTTCGTGTAGGGGTGGCGCGGGGCGGCGAAGAAATCGTCCGAGGGCGCGCTTTCGACTTCCTGGCCCGCATACATGACGGTAACGCGGTCGCAAATCTCATAGGCCGTGCCGAGATCGTGGGTGGTGAACAGGACGGAGACCCGGCGCTCGGCGGCAAGGCGCTTCAGGAGTTTCAGGATCTGGGCCTGGATCGTGACGTCGAGCGCGGTCGTCGGCTCGTCGGCGATGATGAGCTGGGGCTCGGGCAGGAGCGCCATGGCGATCATCAACCGCTGGCGCTGACCGCCCGAAACCTCGTGCGGATATTTCTTCAATATGCCCTCGGGATCGGGCAACTGGACGGTGCGCAGGAGTTCGACGACCCGCGCGCGATCCGAACGACGTCGCGTGCGCGGGTAGCGGCGGCCGGAGCCGGGTTCGGCGTCCGGCGACTTCCACTTCATCAACTCGTCGATCTGGGCGCCGATGGTGAAGACCGGGTTAAAGGAGGAGAACGGGTCCTGCGGCACGAAGGTGATCAGCCGCCCCCGAACCTCCGTCGCGAGGTCCTGCGGGTCCTCCGCCAGCAGGTTGCGCCCGTCGAAGTCGATGACGCCCGACGAGATGCGCGCGGAGTTCGCCGGCAGCACGCCCAGGATTGCGCGCGCGAGCGTTGTCTTCCCGCAGCCGGACTCGCCGACCAGGCCTACGATCTCGCCGCGTCCGACATGGAAATTCACACGGTCCAGCACACGGGCCAGGCCGCTGTCCGTCTGGAAGCCCACTTCCAGGTCGGCGACGGTCAGCAGGTCAGCCATCGGAGGACCGCCGGGTGCGGGGGTCGAGAATGTCGCGCAGCCCGTCTCCGAACAGGTTGAAGCCCATGACGACGAGGAAGATGGCAAGGCCCGGGGCCGTGGCGTACCACCAGGCTTCCGGCAGGAACTCCCGGGATTCGGCAATCGTCCGCCCCCATTCGGGAGAGGGCGCCGGGGGGCCGAGGCCGAGAAACCCCAGCGTGGCGGCCGTCAATATGGTGCCGCCCATGCCGATGGTCGTGCGAACGATGAGCGACGAGGAGATATTGGGAAGCACATGCAGGAGCATGATCCGTCCGGGCGAGGCGCCGAGCGCGATGGAGGCTTCCACATAGGTTTCGTTGAGCGCCGAGCGGGTTTCCGCATAGACGAGCCTCGCCCAGAAGGGCCAGTAGGTGGCGGAAAGCGCAAGGATGACATTTTCGATAGAAGGGCCGAGCGTCTGCGCGATGGCGATGGCGAGCACGATCTGCGGCACGGCCAGGAAAATGTCGGAAATGCGCATCAGCGCATCCGAGACCCAATTGCGGTAATAGCCGGCGACCAGGCCGACCGGTACGCCGATCAGCACGCTGACGCCGATGGCGATGACGGCGATGGTTATGGTAATCCGCGCGCCGAACAGGATGCGCGAATAGACGTCCGAGCCCATGCGGTCGGTGCCGAAGAAATGCTCGGCCGAGGGTGGCTGGAGGCGGCCCGGCGGGTTGAACTCGGAGATGTCCTGCGGATGCGTGGAGAGCACCGGCGCGGCGATGGCGACGACGACCAGCAGCACGATGATGAGCGCGCCCAGGGCCGCCGTCCTGTCGGCGGCCAGCTTGCGCAGCAGGAAGCGGGCGGTTTCCATCAGCCGGCTTCGCGCGGGTCGATCAGTCCGTGGACGATATCCACCGTCAGGTTCGCGATGATGAAGACCGCGCCCATGATGAGGGTGAAGCCCATAATGGCGTTGTAGTCGGATTGTAGGATCGAATTGACGGCGTAGAGCCCGAGGCCCGGCCAGTCGAACACGGCTTCCACGACGACGGCGTTCGCGATCAGGTTGCCGAAGATCAGGCCGAGCTGCGTCACCGTGCCGATGAGCGCGTTCCTCAGCACATAGCGCCATATGACGACCCGGCGGGGCACGCCCATGGCGTTCTGGTAATCGACATAGTTGGAGTTGATGGCGTCGAGCACGCCGGCGCGCGTGAAGCGCATCACCGTCGCCATGGCGGGAAAGGCGAGGGTGACGGCAGGCAGCACCATGTGGTGCGCTGCCGAGCGGAAGGCCTCCCAGTCCCCGGCCCAGGCCGAATCGATCAGGAAGAAGCCGGTGACGGGATCGGGCCCCCATCCGTCGATCCGGCCCTGAAGGGGCGTCACCCCCCACTCCATCGCAAACAACAGTTGGAACAGGATGGCGAGCCAGAAGGCGGCGATGGCGAGGCCGGAAACGGTGAAGACGCGGAGCGCATGGTCGAGCCAGGAATTGCGGTCCACCGCGGCCAGGACGCCGAGGGGGATGCCGACGAGGGCCGACAGCAGGATGCTGACGAAGGCGAGCTCCAGCGTGGCCGGCAGGCGGGAAACGAGATCGTCGGCGATCGGCCGCTGTGTGTAGAGGCTTACGCCGAAATCGCCCTGGGCGACGCCGATGACATAGTTCCAGAGCTGGACCGGGATGGGCTTGTCCACCCCGAATTTGGCCTTGAGCGCGGCGATCTGCTCGGCGCTGGCATTGTCACCTGCGATGAAGGCGATGGGATCGGCCGGAATGACATGGCTGATCGTGAAGGTGATGGCCAGAAGGCCGAGAAGCGTGGGTGCCAGCCAGAGCAGGCGGTTGAGGGTAAGGACGAGTTCGCGCATCGGAATGTGGCCATCCTGTCAGGCGCCGGCTCCTGCCGGACCCCGCCCTTGTCCTCTCTTGTCCGAACCGGAGCCGCAAGGGTTCCGGGACTGGCCCGGAACCCCGGCTGAGCCTTGCCGGTCCCGGTTATTCCATCGACACCCAGCGCATCTCCTGGCCGTTGCCGATGGGCGAAAAGCGGATACCCTTGGCGTTCTTGTTGAACGGGCCGAACCACTTGGTGTTGTAAACGAAGATGCCGGCGGCATCTTCCATCAGGATGCGGTTGGCCTTCTCGTAATTGGCCCGGCGCAGGTCCTGATCGGTGGAGATGCGCGCCTCGGAGAGCAGCTTGTCCACCTCCTCGTTGCAGTACCAGGAATTGTTGCGGGCGCCGATCTGCTCGCAGGCATACATCTCGCCGAGCCAGTTGTTCGGGTCCGCATAGTAAGTGGATTTCCAGAGGAACAGCAGGTCGTACATCTGCTGCTCGTCGCGCATCTTGCCGGAAGCCACAGGCCAGGTATCGGTGACGATCTTGGTCTTGACGCCGATCTTGTTCAGGCCGTTCTGCAGCAGCGCCGCAGCCTGTTCCGTCTGGCCGTAGCCGGACAGGGCCCCGAGCGAGATCTCCCGGATGTCGCCCTCGACCATGGCGAGGTGCTCCTTCGCCTTTTCGAGGTCGAGCGTGTAGCCGCCAGCATCCTTCGGCGAGCCCCACATATTGTTCGGCAGCGGCACCGGATTGCGGGCGACGGAGCCGGACAGGATGTTGTCGATGAACCCGTCATAGTCGAAGGCGTAGCTCAACGCCTTGCGGAAGTTGATGTCGTTCATCGGCGGGCGGCCGTTATGGATGATGGAATAGAAGATCCGCATGGACTCTTCTTCCTGCACCACGACATGCTCGCTGGTGCGCAGGCGCTTCACCTGGTCCTGCGGCAGGTAGCCGTCCGTGCCGTGGAAGTCGCCGTTCATCAGGCCGAGCACGCGCGAGTTGATTTCGACGACCGTGCGGAACTCGATCTCGTCGAGCGGATTGTCCACCATGTCCCAGCCGAAGAAATGGTCGTCGAAGCGCGTCGCCTGCCAGCCGATGGCCGGATCGTAGCGCTTGAGCTGGAAGGAACCGGACCCGGCGTCGTTCTTCGACAGCCAGGCGGTGCCGAGATCGCCGTCCGCCTCGTTGGCCTTCACGAGCTCGGCGTTGAGGACGTGGATTTCCGGAACGGTGGCGAGGAAGATGGCCGACGGCTTGGAGAGGTTGAAGACGACCGTCTTCGCGTCGGGCGCCTGGGTAGAGCCCGGCGCGACCGTGCCTTCGAACAGCGAATAGGCACCCTTCTTCATCGCAAGGATGCGGTCGATGGAATAGACCACGTCGGAGGCTTCCACCGGCGAGCCGTCATGGAACTTCGCGTCCCGGAGCGTGAAGGTGTAGGTCAGCCCGTCTTCCGAAATATCGACCTTCTCGGCCAGCCACGGCTCCAGATGCGGGGGATTGTCGAACCAGCGCATCAGCCCGTCATAGAGATTGATGCGCGAGGCGACCCGCCCGACATCGAAGACGGCATGGGGGTCGAGCGTGTCGTAGGCGGATGAGTTGGCGAATACGAACTTGCCGCCGGCCGCCGCGGTTGTCGTTACGGCGCCGAATGCGACCGCCGCGGCGGCGGCGATGCGGCAAAGGCGGAATGCTTGGCGAATGAGCATCGTTCGTGTGTCTCCCTTTAGCGGTTCCGTTGCGGCGGGGCAGGCCCGCCTTCTCCCTTTTCGGGACCGTTCCCGGGCCGTCCCCCCGCCCTCACCGGTTCCATTGGAAGCCGTCGATGGTGATGTCCTGGCCGGTCACGAAGCAGGGCTCCACGGTCGCCAGGAAGGCGACGAGTTCAGCCACGTCGCGCGGACCGCCGGTGCGGTGGAGCGCGATTCCCTGGATCAGCTGCGGCTCGCGGGCGGCGATGACCGGGTTCTTCTGTGTAAGCTCGGTCTTTATCAGCCCGGGGCAGACGCAATTGATAGCGATATGGGGCCCCAACTCCTTGGCGAGCGCCCGGGTCATGCCGATGATGCCGGCCTTGGCGGCAGCATACGCGACCTTGGAAACGGCGGCCGTCACGCCGCCGGAATGGGCGTTGAGGGAAGACATCGAGACGATGCGCCCATATTCGTGCTCCAGCATGGTGGGCGCCACCGCCTGGATGTAGTTGAAGCAGCTCTTCAGGTTGACATCGATGGTCGCGTCCCACTGCTCTTCGGAAAGGTCCAGTATGCCCGTCGGCATCGGCCGCCCGGCATTGTTGACCAGAACGTCGATCCGGCCCCATTCGTCGAGGACCCCGCCGGCCACCTCTTTCGCCCGGATATGATCGGCGACATCGGCCTCGAAGGTAAGGCACGGGACGCCGATAGCCCCGATTTCGGCTGCGGTGCTTGCCATCTCGGTGGTAAGTACATCCACCAGCGCCACGGCTAGGCCGCGCTCGGCCAGCACATGCGCGCAGCCGCGCCCGATGCCGCGGGCGCCGCCGGTTACGATAGCTACCCTCCTGTCGAGTTCCGCCATGGGATCCCCTCAGGCCGGCGAGACTGACGCTTCCCGGCGGGCGCGTCAAATGCGCGTCCGTCGACAGGCGCCGCCGGGTGCTCGGCTACAGCGGTTTTCCGAATTCGGCGTCGAGATAATCGAGAGCCTTTCGTGCGGGCAAATAGTCGGGATCGTGCCGCAAGGCCTGTTCGAAGGAGCGTCTCGCCGTGTCAAGACTCCCCTGTATCAAACGCGCACGACCAAGATTGAAATGCGCGAACTGATAGCAACAGTATCGCTTGGCCGAGATGGCCTTCTCGAGCCACGGGACCGCCTCGTCCGGGCGGCCGAGTTCGATCAGATACGCCCCGATATCGTTGTAAGGATTGCCATAGTCCGGATCGAGTGCGATGGCCTTCTTGCATTCGGCAAGAGCTTCTTCGATGTGCCCGAGCATGCTGAGCGACCAGCCCAGATATGTGTGCCCCTCGGCCGTGGGCAGAATCTCGATGGACTCGCGGAAGCTGTCGACCGCAGCCTGGTATCGGCCGTTGAGGTGCAATATGTAGCCTTGCTGCCAGAGGGCGTAGGCGCGCATTTCGTCGGGAATTGCCGAAGGCTCTCCGGACTGTCCGTGAGCCGCAGGAGTCAGCGACAGCGCTACCAGGAACACCGCGGCAAGGAAGGGGCGGGACCTGTTCATGGGAGCGCCTGTTCCAGCACGTCTGCAGCGTGCCACGTCTGCGGGTCCGGTCCGTCGGCAATCTGTTGGCGGCAACTCGTCCTGTCCGGAACGATGAACGCGCTCCGATCCGCCGGAAGGAGATTTAGCCCACCTGTCGCCATCGCTGCCTCGTACCGGAAGGCACCAGCCTTGCCGCCACAACCCGATTCGACGGTGTTGACCTCAAGCTGGGGCATCCGCCTGAGCGTGTGCTCAAGCGCCAGCATGACTCCGAACGCCCTCTATTGGCAACGCCCGTGACGGATCAGGGCCCTACGCCTATCAGCACACGGCGCCGCGATAACTGCTTTTCACAGAGCAGCACGATGCCTCAGAACAACTCTTCGCTCGCGATCTCCGCACCCTCGGCGAGCGACCGGAGTTTTGCGAAGACGATTTCGGGATCCGCCACGCCGTATCCCGCAAACGTCGCGAACCATAACACCGGCCTCCAGCGTGTCCGTCACGATCCGAGCCTTAAGCTCAAACGGCCAGCGACGACGACCACCAAACACCGGCAACACTTCGACGCTCCTCAGAGTTGAAATTTAGGTCTGTATTTAGACTCCCACCTCCTGCTTATATCGCAGAGGGGAATCTCAAATCAGAACCTCATCTGGAAGGCGGGGCGCTCGAAGTGCTTACCATAAAAGGCCCGATCCACCGCGTTCTTCCGCAGCCTATTATTAGCGTAATGATACGCATTCAATCGAAGTTATCAGATGCATGGCGACGGTCCATAGGATAGTCCTATCGCGTTTTCGTGAGTTGCGATCGAATATTTCGAGCAATTCGACCGCGTAAAACGCAGGGGATTAAGGCCGCGCGGCAGATCAAGTCTTGGTCTTTACACATTACAAATGATGACAAAGAACGCAGGTGAAGAATTAATGGACCGGTTCATGCGCTTCAGACCATGAGATAAGCACCGCGGATCTCTTCGTTCCCGGCAAGATCCGCCATTAGGCCCTCGTAGCGGATGCTGCCCTTTTCGATGATGTAGGCGCGATCCGAAACGAGGGTCGACAAATGGAGGTTTTGTTCCGAGAGCAGGATCGACAGGCCCTGTGCTTTCAAGTCGAGGATGGTTTTCGCCACCTGCTCGACGATGACGGGGGCAAGACCTTCGGACGGTTCGTCGAGCAATATGGTTGTCGGGTTGCCCATCAGTGTGCGTGCGATAGTCAACATCTGTTGTTCCCCTCCACTCATCAGGCCACCGAGCCGGTCGTTCATCGTGGCGAGGTTGGGAAACAAGGCAAAAAGCTTCTCGTGGTTCCATTCCGGCGCATTCTCGCGTCGGGGCTGGCGACCGACCTCAAGGTTCTCGGCGACGGTCAGACCGGTGAATACCCGCCGGTCCTCGGGTACATATCCAAGCCCGAGGCGGCTGATCTGGAATGGTTCCAATCCCCGTAAAGATTTCCCCTCGAAAGAGAGCTCGCCCTTTGTAGGTCGAACCAGGCCGATGATCGATTTAATCGTCGTCGACTTGCCCGCGCCATTGCGGCCAAGCAGTGTCACGACCTCGCCTCGACGGACCTCGAGCGAAACCCCGGACAGAATCTGCGCCCGACCGTAGAAGGCGTCGATACCGGTCAATCCGAGGACCGGAGCACCGGCTGGCACAGTCATGCGGGTTCGGTGCCATACACGGCGCTGCCGCCCAGATAGATCTCCTGGACTTTCCTGTCCGACCGCACTGCCATCGGCGGGCCCTCGGAGATCAACTGTCCTCGATCCAGCACCATGATTCGGTCGGCATAGGCAAAGACCACGTCCATGTCATGTTCGGTGAAGAGAACACCGATGTTTCGTTCGTGCACAATCTCGGTGGTGAGTTGCATCAGCTCCATGCGTTCCCTGGGTGCCATGCCGGCGGTCGGTTCGTCCATGAGCAGCAGTCGGGGTTCGTTGGCCAGCGCGACCGCAAGCTCGACCCGCTTGAGGTCGCCATAGGCCAGCACCCCGCACGCCCTGTCGTATTGCCGGTCCATCCCGACGCGTTCCAGCAATGTCATCGCCTCGTCGAAGTAATGGTCCCTCGCCGGCCGCCACAAAGCCCGCGATCGGCGATGGTAGCTCACCAAGGCCATTTGCACGTTCTCGCGCACGGTCATCGAAGCGAAGGTCGCTGTGATTTGAAAGGTTCGTCCGACGCCGAGCCGCCAGATGGACCGGGGCGGCAGGCCCAGGATGCTTCGACCGTTGAGCCGCACCGCGCCGGCATCGGGCCGAAGCTGGCCGTTCACCATGTTGAAGCAGGTCGTCTTGCCCGCACCGTTGGGTCCTATCATGGCGAGGAGTTCGCTCGAGAAAAGCGTGAACGAAACCCGATCCACGGCCCGCACACCGCCGAACGACCTGCTCAGGGATTCGACCTCGAGCACCGGAACGCACTCGTGCTGCGCCCCGCTCATGCCGTAATTTCCTCCGGCCGCGCCAGCTGGAGGCGCCGGCCCAGCCTCGTGCCGGCGAAACCGACAATCCCCTGGGGAAGCAGCAGGACCAGGGCAATGATGGTCACCCCGAGCAGGAACCGCCAGTAGCTGAGGACGCTGAAGAGATCGTTGAGCCAGGTCAGGGCCGCGGCGCCGACGATCGGACCGAACAGCGACTGCACGCCGCCGAGGAGCACCATCAACAGGGCGTCGAAGGAGCGCGCGATTTCCAGGGTGGTCGGAAAGACACTGCCCTTCGAGAACAGGAACAAGGCACCGGCAAGGCCTGTAAACGCACCCGAAAGCGTAAAGGCCAGCCAGCGATGGCGCGTGAGATCGATCCCGATCGCGGCGGCCCGCAACGGCGAGTCGCGCCCGGCGCGCAACGTATAGCCGAACGGCGCATACAGGAATCTCCGCATGATCCAGAGCGCGGCTACGCTGAGCCCCACAGCGATGTAATAGTAGGCGATACGCGTGCTCGCCCACCCGGACGGCCATATGTCGTTCAGGCCGTCGTCACCGCCGGTTATCTTGAGCGGCGTGCCGAACTCGTCCGCGATCCCGAAGGTCTTGAGCACGCTGCCCGGCATGTCCTGGAACACGAATGCCCATGCGATCTGCGCGAAGGCGAGGGTCAGCATCGCGAAGTAGACCCCGCTCAGACGCACGCAGAACCAGCCGAACAGGAAGGCGAGCAGCGCTGCGCCGACCGGCGCGGACCAGAATGCGAGCTCGAACGGTGCGTCCGCAAACTTCACCAGGAGCGCTGCCGCATACGCGCCGCCGCCGAAATATGCGGCGTGGCCGAAGCTGACCATCCCGCCCGGCCCCATGATGAAATGCAGCGCCGCCGCAAACAGCACAAACACCATGATCTCGATCACCAGGACCAGTGTGAATACGCCGACCAGTTCGGGGAAGACGAGGTGCCCGATCGGAAGCGCGAGGAGCAGCGCTGTGACTGCGCCGCCCAATGCACGTACCCGCGGCAATGCCGGACGCAGCGGCTGTTCGGGCGGACCCGGATGTGCCTGGCCCAGTGTCTCCGGCATGCCGAGCAGCCCCCACGGCCGGAAGATCAGGACCACGGCCATTACCAGGAACATCAGCACCAGCGTCGAGTTGGGCAGTATCTGGATGCCGAAGGTCTGCAGGATGCCGAACAGCACTGCGGCCCAGAAGGCTCCGAAAATGCTGCCCATGCCGCCCACGACGACCACGACGAACGCGACGGCGAGGATATTGAAATCCATCAGCAGGTCGGCGCCGCCCTTGGGGATCTGAACGGCGCCGCCCAGCCCTGCGAGAGCGGAGCCGAGAAACAGGACCCCTGTAAACAGCCAGCGCTGGTTGACGCCCAGCGCCGCCACCATCTGCCGGTCTTGCGTCGCGGCCCGGACCAGCGTGCCCCAGCGCGTCAGCTTGAACAGCGCCCACAAGCCGACCAGCACCAGCGGCGATATTGCGATAAGAGCCAGGTCGTATTCGGGAATCGGCTTGCCGAGGATACTGGTCGCACCCTTGAGGCCAGGCGCCTGGGGGCCAACAAGGTCCTCCGACCCCCAGACCCATAGCGCTACGTCCTGGATAACCAGGATGACCCCGAAGGTCGCGATCAACTGAAAGAGCTCCGGCGCTCTGTAGATCCGACGAAGCAGCAGGATCTCCATGACCACGCCGATCGCGCCGACGGCGACGGCGGCAATCAGGACAGCGGCCCAGAAACCGATCGCCGTGGAGCCGATCGCCTGGACCAGCGTATATCCGATATAGGCGCCCAGCATGTAGAAGGAGCCGTGGGCGAAGTTCACGATCCGGGTAACCCCGAAGATGATCGACAACCCCGAAGCGACCAGGAACATGGCGGCAGCGCTGGACAACCCCGTCAGTAGGCTGACAATGAAATCCGCCACGCTCCGGTTCTCTCGCTCAGACCGCCTGTTTCCCGACACCGGCGTCAGGGGCCGGCTGGCCGGCCCCCGATCATGCGCCGGTTCATTGTCCGCCGCGCAGTTTCCGGACCTCGTCGTCCGACGGCAGGTAGCCCACGCCATCGAGATACTTCCAGTCGACCATTACGCCCTTTCCGTCGCGCAATGCGGTCCAGCCCACATAGGCGCCCATTGTCGCTTGATGATCGATCGCCCGAAAGGTGATGGGGCCGGTCGGAGCGTCGAAGCTCAACCCTTCCATGGCATCGACCATTTTTTCCGTGTCGGTCGAGCCGGCCCGTTCGAGCATCGCCTTGATGGCCAGCATTGTGTTGTAGCCGACGACCGAGCCGATCCGTGGGTAGTCGTCCCAACGCTGCTGGTACGCGGCCACGAACACCTTGTGCTCCGGGGTCTCGATGTCATACCAGGGGTAACCAGTAACCAGCCAGCCCTCCGGCGCCTCGTCTTTCAGGGGATCGAGGTATTCGGGCTCGCCGGTCAGCAATCCGACCATCAGCCGCCCCTCGAAGAGACCGCGCAGCTTGCCCTCACGCGCGAATTTGGCGAGATCGCCGCCAAAGGTGACATTGTAGATCGCGTCCGGTTCCAAGCGCTTGAGCGCCTCGACCTCGGCACCGGCGTCAATTTTGAACAGCGCCGGCCATTGCGAACCGACGAACTCCACATCCGGCCGCAACTCCGTCAGCACCCTCTGGAACGCCGCGACAGCATCCTTGCCATAGGCGTAGTTGGGGGCGATGGTCGCCCAGCGCTTGGCTTTCTCGACCTTCGCGACCTCGGCGGCGAGCATAGCCGCCTGCATGTAGGTCGACGGACGCAGCCGGAAGGTGTAGCGGTTGCCCTGGGCCCAGACTAGGGCATCGGCCAAGGGCTCGGCTGCGATGTACAATCGCTTGCTCTTCTTGGCGTAGGCGGTCAGCGCGAGGCCGACATGGCTGAACAGCGAGCCCGAGATGAGGACTACCTCGTCACGGGCGAAGAGCCGCTCGGCCACCTTGACCGCCTCTCCCGGTTTTCCCTGATCGTCGTGCGATATGAACTCGAGCTGGCGCCCGAGCACGCCGCCCGAGCGGTTGAACTCCTCAATCGCAAGAATTGCCCCTTGCCGGTATGGAACCGTGTGGGCCGGCAGCCTCGTGTAAGAGTTGATGTCGCCGATGCGAATGGTCTCCGCCGCGGCGGACGCGGACCCAAACGCGACGCCGGCCGCAATCGCGGCGACGGCGCCGGTCGTTGTCAGAAATGCCTTGGAAGATCTCATCTTCTCCTCCCGACGAACCAGAAGCTGGTTCGGTACTCGCTTGTTGGACGGCTTCCTCGAGAACCGCGCCACGAGATGGCGGCCGGTTCGAACCCCTTGTCCGGTGACGCGGCATCATGACCATGGCGATATCATCTCATCGGATCCCTCCCGTTCGTCATGATTGCGGCCCGAGCAAACCGGCTCGTGCCGTTCCTTCGCGTGCTCGACCCGCTCACGAAGCTGCCTCCGCCACCGGCCGCGGCGCCAGATCGCCCATCGTGCTCCGGTCGAATGCGAGCGCCTCTTCCACGTCCTCAGCGAAATCGAGAAGTCTCTCGTCCTCGTTCAGCGGCATGACGAGTTGCAGACCCACGGGTAGGCCATCGGCGAGCCCGCACGGCAGGGATATGGCGGGATTGCCGGAGACATTGAAAGGCACGGCGAAGGGGAATGCGCCCCAAAGCCGGTCGACCTCGCGGCCGGCAATCCGGTTCGGTCGCTTGCCGAAAGGAAAGGCGGTGACGGCCGTGGTCGGTGTCGCGATCACGTCCCAGGTTTCGAACAGTGTCGCAATACGAACGCGATACCGGCGATGCGCCCCGCGGGCAGCCGCTATGTCCTTGTCGGTGAGCGTTCGAGCCGCCGTCAGCGACCTGCTTACATAGTTGCTCAGCGCGTCCGGAAACCGGCGGAGCAGGTCGCCGCGCTCGCGCCGTTCCTCGGCCAGGACGAGCGGCCCGAAGGCTTCGTTCCATCCTTGGAGGGGCAAGGCGGTCTCGACAACTTCATGGCCCAGAGTCGCGAGACTCGCAACGGCGGCACTGACCGTAGCCGCGACGCCGGGATCGACGGGGCGTCCTTCAGGGTGCGGACACCAGGCAATGTGTAACCTTCTTCCCGCGCTGGCACGACCTAACCTTCGACCGAGAAGCGCTCCCAGGAACGCGCGCGCATCGGATGCGCACCGCGCCAGAGGACCCGGGCAAACGAAATCCGACATCGCTGGCAAGCCGCCTTCGTCGGGGCAAAGGCCCCAGGTGGGTTTCAATCCGAACAATCCGGTGAACGATGCCGGAATGCGGATCGACCCGCCACCGTCGGAGGCCAGTGCGATGCTGGCAAGCCCCGCCGCGACCGAAACCGCCGCGCCGCCGCTCGAGCCGCCCGGCGTGCGCGCGGTATCCCACGGGTTGCCGGCCTCCGGGCCGAGACGGTTGTCGCTGGTCGCCGACTGGCCGAATTCGGCAGTGTTGGTCTTGCCGGCGAACACGGCGCCCGAGGCTCTCAGCCCGCGAACTACCCCACTGTCCCGCCGCGTGCGGTTGTGGCGATGTATGATCGAACCGAAGGTCGTCACGGCCCCGGCAAGCGGATAGGTATCCTTGATCGAGATCGGCACGCCGCTCAGCGGCAGCGCCTGGCCTGCCCGGTAGGCGGCCTCGGCCTCGCGCGCCTGCCGGCGCGTAAGATCGTCGAGGCGAACGAGATAGGCGCGAAGCGATGGATTCAGCCTGTCGATTCGCGCCAGCACCTCGTCCGCCACCTCGACCGGCGACAACCGACCCTGCCGGTAGGCTTCGACCAGGGAAGTGATCGGCCAGTAGATCGGGTTCTCGCTGCTTCGATCAGGCATTTGGAGACACGCCTCCACTGATGCCGTACACTTCCCCGGTGATGTATCCGGCTCGCTCGCCAATAAGGAATGAAACGAGATCGGCTATGTCCTGCGGGTGTCCGACGCGGCCGACCAGAGATCGTGACTCCGCGTAACCGTCAAAGAAGGCGTCCGGGTAAATCCGGCGCAGGAAGTCGTTGTAGATCAGCCCGGGCGCCACGGCATTTACGCGGATTCCATGCCGGCCGTTCTCGGCGGCGGCGACCCGCGTGAGGGCCAGGATCCCCGCCTTGGCTGCGGAATAGGCGGCGCCATGCTCGGCCGTCGTTTCCCAGGCCGCTATTGACGAGATGTTGACAATGGCCCCCGAGCCTCGCGCAATCATGTGCGGGAGCACGCAGCGCATGGCGTAAAATGTGCCGTTCAGATCGACGTCCAGGCAGCGCAGCCAGGTGTCGGGCATCATTTCGGCGACCGGCTCGATCCTGCTCCACCCTGCGTTGTTGACGAGGGCGTCAATCCGGCCGCGCTTCTCGACGACAGCATGGGCGACGGCGTCCACCGCGTCGAAATCGGTCACATCGAGCGGCATCGACAGGAACTCCCTGCCGTGTTCGTCGGCCAATCGACTGGCGAACGCGCCGCAACGGCGCTCATGGGCGTCGGTGATCACCACATCGTAGTCGTCGGCGGCGAGCCGGCGCGCAATCGCGGCGCCGATGCCGGCACCGGCCGCCGCGGTGACCAGCGCCACCTGGCGCTCTCCATCATGTTCGTCTCGCGCCGGCACCTCGTTTGCCTCCGCTTAATTCGTCTTGAGCCGTGGGATCACATGCTCGCCGAGTTCTTCCAGCCGACGCAGGCGGCCTCTGGAGAGCAGAGCAAAGCTGATGCGGTCTATGTCGACAGCCGAGAGTTCGAGCAGCCGGTCAAGGCAATGGTCCCGGTCGCCGGAAATCGTCACCGAGCGCACGAACTCCTTGCTCACGATCTTCTTGTGGGCGGCGCGCAGCGACAGGTGCTCTTCGAAGTGGTAGGCATCCTCGGCGGCCTTGAATTCGGATCGGAAGCGCTCCCACCCCGGCGGCATTGCCTTCCAGGCGGCGAAGGTCGCGGCCTGGCTGGTCGCCCAGGCCCGGACATCGTCGACCGCTTGTTCGGTATCCTCGTCGATACTCATCGTGACGATGAGATCGATGACGATGTCCTCGCGCCTGCGCCCGCCCTTTCGAAGGCCCCGATAAATGTGTTCGATCTGCCAGTTGCAGAAGTCCGGGTCCGCCGCCCCCATCAGGATGGCGCCATCGCAAAGTTCGCCCGCGAGTTCGAGCATGCGGGGCTGGGAGACAGCGAGATAGATCGGGATCTGCCGACGTGAGGTGGCGAGCCGGACCCGGGCGCCCGGGAAGTCGATCTCATCGCCCGCGAACAGCTTACGAAACAGCTCTATGCCCTCCCGAAGCTCGCCGATCCTGTTCGGTTTCTCTCCGATGGAATGGACTGCGACCCAACCCGCGCCGAGGCCCAGCAACGCGCGCCCGTCGGAAAGCTCGTCGAGCGCAGTCGTGGCGTTGGCCGTGACCGTGGGATGACGCGTTCGGAGGTTGGTGACCGCGCAACCGATCCCGATCGATTCGGTTGCCATCGCCGAGACGTTCATCGCCGTATAGACATCCTTCATGCCGAGCTGATGATCGATGAACCAAAGCGCCTCGAAGCCGAGTTCCTCGGTCGTCCTCGCAATCTCCCCGACCCGGCCGAACGTCTCGCGCGGGCTGACTCCCATCGAAATTCCGAACCGCTTTACCATCAGGCGCTGCTTTCGAGTGCGTTGCGAATGGCCTGTGCATAGGCGTCCGGCTGATCGACGCTCATCAGATGCCCGGCTTGCGCAACCTCGCGATAGGTTCCGCGGCGCAAGGCGGCCATCATGATGTCCGCCGCCTTGCGCGGACAGAACGTGTCGGCCTCGCCGCCGATCACATGGACCGGACAGGCGATGCCCGGCAGCAGTCGGGTGAGCGGATCCTCGTTGAGTCGGGCCATCGCGCGGGCAGCGTTCACGTAGCCGCCCCCGGTGCCGACCGCCTTGAGGCGCCTGGCAGCAACTTCTTCAAGCCGGTCGCCGGCAACGGCGAGTTGCTGGCGGGTATCCTCCTTGAGCAGGCTGGCGAAGCCGGCGAAATCGCTCCGGAGCGTCTCGATGCGGTCCCGAAAGAACCCGACAGCGCGTCGCCCGACAATGGTCGAAGTGCCGGCGACCGTGGCCCGGGTCACCAGATCGGGCCGCTTGGCCGCGACCCAGAGCACCACCGTGCCGCCGAGTGAGTATCCGATGCAGTCGGCGGGACCCGTCAGGGTTTCGAGGAAGGCAATCAGGTCTCCGCCCAGCTGTTCCAGCGTGCCCCTGGCCTCGCCCAAATCGGTCTCGCCGTGTCCGCGAAGGTCGTATGCGTAGGTCGTGAAGTCGGTCAGCCGGCGCTGGACGTCCGCCCAACTGCTTCGGTCCTCCGCGAGGCCGTGGACCATGACCGCCGACGGCCCCTTTCCGGTCCGCGAGTAGCCGACGTCGATGTCGCCAAGCCGGATTCTCATGGCCCTTCTCCGGATCCGTCGCCATCGCCGACCGCGACGGTGCGGAGGTCGGCCTTGCGGATCTTCCCTGCCGGCGTCATCGGCATCCTGTCGACGATGCGCAGGACCTCGGGGCAGTGATGCTTGGGCAGGCGCTTCGCTTGCGCATGGGCGATAAGGGCCTCGAGGCTCGGGGCCTCGCCGTCCGGCACCACCACAGCGCAGATGCGTTCGCCCAGCCGGTCGTCGGGATGGCCGATGACGGCCACAGCGTTGACGCCCGGATGGTCGGCCAACGCATTCTCGATCGGCGCCGGCGAGATATTGACGCCGCCGCGAATGATCAGGTCCTTCAGCCTGCCTGTAATTTGCACATACCCGTCCGCGTCGATCCGCGCGAGATCGCCGGTGCGAAAGAACCCGTCGTCCGTCATCTCGGATTCGTACAGGTCCTGCTGGCCGAAATAGCCTGTGAAGACGCCCGGCCCCCGCATGACCAGCTCTCCCTCCTCGCCCGCAGGCACAGCGCCGCCCGCAGCGGAGAGGCAACGCAGCTCGAGACCGGGCAGCCCGATACCGGCGGTGTTCAAGAGTTTCTCGCGAGGGCTTTCACGCACGCAGGTGACGAGCCCGCCTTCGGTCATGCCCCAGAGGACCGTCACAAACGTGTTGGGAAACCGGGCCTGCGCGGTCTCCATCAGTGACGGGGGCACCTGGGCGCCGCCGCACAGAAAGGAGCGCAGCGATGCCAGCTTCGGCGTCGAACGCGGCCAGCTTGCGTCGACCAGATCCTTCAGGAACGGCGTGGCCGCCACGGTGAAGGCGCAGCCGAACGCCTCGATCGTTTCCAGCGCCCGTTCAGGATCCCAGGCATCCTGCAGAATGAGCGGCGCGCCGGTATGGAGCGATAATCGGGTACCGTGGACGGTGCCGATGCTGTGTCCGAGGGGAGAGGCGAGAAAGATCGGTGTATCCGGGCCAAGCGAGAAGCGCTCCGCGAACCCGATATTCAGCGCGGCGAGGGTGTTGTCGCTGTGCATAACGGCCTTCGGCCGGCCCGTCGTACTCGACGTGAACATGATGTGCGCAAGGTCGGCGGCGCTTGCCGGCAGCGATGCGTCCTGACTTGTCGGCGCCGTCTGCCACGTCCCGCCGAACTCATCGAACAGGAATACGCCCAAACCATGCCCGCAGGTCGCGACAGCTTCCTGGGCGATATCGCCCAGCCGCACGGCGCCGTGGCGCTCCAGTGAAACCAGTGCCCGCGCGCTCGTCAGTCGGGCAGCGTAGGCGACCGTCTCGGGGTCGGTGCGGGTCGGCAAGCTGACCGGCACGGCGCCAATACGCAGCAATGCGGTGAACGCGACCTGCGCGTCAACGACGTTCGGCAGAAGAAGGATCACGATGTCGCCGCGACCGACTCCGCCCTCTTCCAGCTTTTCGGCAAGACGCCCGGCCTCGCGCCACAACATGCCGTGGCTGAGCTGCCGACCGGCCGCGTCGGCAACGGCGAGGCGGTCTCCGAGACGCTGGACAGTAACGGCATAACGGTCGAGCAAGCGCTCGCTCGGCCACCACCCCATTGCACGGTAACGGCTTTCGCGTTCGGCGCGGCTGGCGTCGGCAGCACCCGGAAACACTGCGCGCGCTGATTGCGGACCATCCGGGTCTCCGGGATGAAACTCGCTCATCTGATGCTCCTGTCGTCGGCGCG
>JAJECZ010000190.1 GCA_022821735.1 Alphaproteobacteria bacterium
CACGAGCAGCAGCCCGACGGCGAGCTTGAGCGCCTCGGGCGAGGCGACGGCGAGCGCCGCCACGCCGAGCGGCACGCCCAGGACGCCGCCTGCCAGATAGGGTCCGGCGCGGCGCCGGTCGAAGGCATGGCGCACGAAGAGCGACGCCACCGCCTGCCCGCCGACGGAGACGAGCGCGACCAGCGGCGGCACCGTCCCCGGCTCCAGCGCATGGAACCAGACGCCGGCGGCCGCGAGCCCCGTGCCGAAGCCGGCGAGGCCCGTTACGAAACCGCCGGCCAGCGCCCCCAGCAGCAGGAAGGCGAGCGCCGTCCCGTCAAGCGCCATGACGGCGCCCCGGCGAGGATGCGGACACGGGGCGCAGCCGGCTTCAGGCGAGCTTCGCCATCGCCCGGGCGATGCGCCGGCCGGCCTCCTCCAGCCGCTCCAGCGGGGCCGCATAGCTCACCCGGACATGCGGCGAGAGTCCGTAGGACGCGCCCTGCACCACGGCGACATGCGCTTCCTCCACCAGGTAGTCCGTCACCGCCGTGTCGTCCTCCAGCCGCCCTCCGGAAGGCGTGCGGGCGCCGATGGCCGAGGCGACCGACGGATAGACATACATCGCCCCTTCGGGCGCGTGGCAAGGCAGGCCCGCCTCGTTCAGCGCGGCGACCATGAGGTCGCGCCGCTCCCGCATGATCTGCCGGCGCTCCTCGACGATGTCCTTCGGCCCGTCGAGCGCCGCCAGAGCCGCGCTTTGCCCCACAGCGTTGGGGCAGGAGACGAGCTGGCCCTGGAGCTTGCCCATTTCCCGGACGATGTCGCGCGGGCCGCCGGCGAAGCCGACCCGGAAGCCGGTCATCGAATAGGCCTTGGAGACGCCGTTGATGGTGAGCGTGCGCGAAAACAGCTCCGGGACCGCGTTCGCCATCGTGGCGAGCGGCGCGTCCGTGTAGAGCAGGTGCTCATAGATGTCGTCCGCCATCACATGCACATGAGGGTGGCGCGCCAGTACGGCGGCAAGCGCCCCCAGGTCCTCCGCCGAATAGGCCGCCCCCGAGGGGTTGGAGGGCGAGTTGAGGGAGAGCCACTTGGTCTTCGGGCCGATTGCGGCTTCCAGGTCCTCGGGGAGCAGCCGGAAGCCGTTCTGCTGCGGGCAGGAAACCGGCACCGGCACGCCGCCTGCCAGCCGCACAAGGTCCTCGTAAGCGCCCCAGAAAGGCGCGGGCAGGATCACCTCGTCGCCCGGCGCCAGGGTCGCGAGGAAGGCGCAGGAGATCGCCGCCTTGGCGCCTGTCGTCGCCAGCACTTCGTCGGCCGCGTAGTCGAGGCCGTTCTCGCGGCTGAACTTGCGCCGGACCGCCTCCTTGAACTCCGGCGTGCCGTCGCGGTTGGTGTAGCCGACGACGCCCGCCGCCATCGCCTTCTCCGCCGCCTTGCGCACATGGTCCGGCGGCGGGAAGTCGGGCTGCCCGATGGTGAGGTTGATGACGTCGATGCCGTCCGCGGCCATGGCGCGGGCGCGCATGGCGGCATTCTGGCTGGCGGAGGCCTTGAAGCGGCGCATTCTGGGCGCAATGATCGACATGGAGAAACCTGCCCCTCCCGAGGCCTCGCGACGGCGCGGGGTTATAGCACCGATAGGAGCGCCGCCCCATGCCGAGCAATACCCCGCGCAGAATTACCGTCGCCGCCGCGCAGATGGGCCCGGTGGCCCGTGCCGAGCCGCGCGGCCATGTGGTCGGGCGCCTCGTGGAGATGCTGAGGGACGCGCACGGCCGGGGCGCGGGACTGGTCGTGTTCCCGGAACTTGCGCTCACCACCTTCTTCCCGCGCTGGTTCATGGAGGACCCGGCGGAGCTGGACGCCTTCTACGAGGCGGAGATGCCGGGGCCGGAGACGCGGCCGCTCTTCGACGCCGCGGCGGAACTGGGCGTCGGCTTCTATCTCGGCTATGCGGAACTCACGCGGGAGGGCGGCCGGGAGCGGCGCTACAACACGGCCATCCTCGTGGACCGGCAGGGGCGCATCGTCGGCAAATACCGCAAGGTGCACCTGCCGGGCCACAGCGACTACGAGCCTGCGCGCCCCTGGCAGCATCTGGAGAAGCGCTATTTCGAGGTGGGCGACCTCGGCTTCCCGGTCTGGCGGACGATGGGCGGCGTGATGGGCATGGCGCTCTGCAACGACCGCCGCTGGCCCGAGACCTTCCGCGTGATGGGCATGAAGGGCGTCGAGTTGGTGATGCTCGGCTACAACACGCCCGCCGCGAATTCGTTGGGGCCGGAGCCGCACCATGTGCGCATGCTGCACAACCATCTCTCCATGCAGGCAGGTGCCTACCAGAACGGCTGCTGGGTGGTCGGCACCGCCAAAGCCGGCCATGAGGAAGGCTGCGACCTGATGGGCGGAAGCTGCATCGTCGCGCCGTCCGGAGAGCTCGTGGCCCAGGCCCATACGCTCGAGGACGAGGTGATCGCCTATGAATGCGACCTGGAGGAGGGCCGCTTCAACAAGGAGACGATCTTCAACTTCGCCGCCCACCGCCGCCCGGAGCATTATGGCATCATCACCGCGCAGACCGGCGCCGCCGAGCCCGCGGAAGAGGACGGCGCGTCCTTGTAGCCGGTCGGACCGGCCCGTCCTTCGGAAATGCGCTTGCGCGGGTGCCTGCCGGCGCGTACAGAGAACAAAGAGGGGTTATGGGGGAGGTCCCGACCATGGACAAACTTGTGCGCCGCCGCACGATATGCGGCCTGGCGAATGTCAGGCGCCTGGCGGCCCTGGCGGGACTCTGCGCGGGGCTGGCGTTCGGCGCTGCGATGGACGGCGGCGCCGCGGCGCATTCGGGCAGGCTTGCCAAGGACGGCTGCCACAAGGACAACAAGGTCGGCGAGCGGCACTGGCACGTCGAAGGCGTGAAACGGGGCGGGCCTTGCGTCGAGCGCGACGGCGTCGTGACGCAGCTGACCGACGACGGCGCCGAGCGGCCGGCCGGGAATTGACATAATTCGCCTGCCCTAACGCCTCGCGTCCGTAGCGGTGGAGGGCGGGGCCTGCCGGAACGGCTGCCGGGTGGTCGTCGCCGCCGGGACCGGCCATGAGGAGGGCTGCGACCCGATGGACGGAAGTCGCGCCGTCCGACGCTACCGAGCCCGCGGAGAGGAAGACGGCGCGTCGCTCTAACGGGCCCGGATTCCCGAGAGCCGGCCCTCATCGTCAATCAGAACGACCCGAGCCGGCCTGCCCTCTCCCCACTTCCACATCACGAGGTTGAGGTCGCTGTCGCCAGCCCCCGGGGCGAAACTTCGGACCCGCATGCCCGCATAGCCCGCCGCGATCAGCCGGTCGGCGAGAATCTGCGACGCGGGAAGCGAGCCGGCAAGCATCTCCGCTTCCCAGGCAGGGCAGGCAAGGTCCGGATCGTCCACACCCAGCCGCCGGCATTCGCGCTCGTCCAGCGCGTCGAAGACCGGCTCGGCATCGACTTCGTAAGCGCAGAGCGTGAGGGGCTGCATGGGCCGGCCCAGCGGTTCGGCTTCGCGTATGGCGGTCAGCGGAGCAAGCGAAGTATAGAGGGCCGGAACGCCGCGCTGGTTGAAGCGCCCGCCATGCCGCCGGGCACCTTCGCCGGACAGCCGCGTCCAGGACCATTGCGGATTGTGCGCCCGGTAAACCAGGCCCCGGAAGCGCATCAGCCGCGAATGCAATCAGGCATAGCCGCCCGCCATGACGCGATCGAGATAGGCATGCACATGGTCGGCTTTGCCTTCGCGCACAAGCAGGTCGGGCGTGGCTCCGCCGAACCCCGGCAGGGGCTCGGCGCGAAACCACGCATAGGCCGCAAGCGGCGAGCCGGTCTGGGTCTCGACGCGGTTCAGGATCTCCAGCATCTGGCGCAACCGGGCCTGAGTCTTGCGCGCCCGCACCCTCGAGGCGCGGGAAAATGCATCCTTGCCCAGTCCCAGCGTGCCGGCGATCTCGGATCGGGTGGTGCGCAGCGCACTGGCGATCAACGCCGGAGAAAACGCCTGGTCCTCAATGAAATCCTGGAACTGCATGGCCAAAACCTCATATTTCCTCACACAATATACCGTGACAAATTGTGTAATCCAGAGCTGTTCGGCGGATGTCCGAAACAGCGTCAACCCTCCGCGCCCATCGGTTCGCGCCCGTAGCGGTGCAACCCCCGGCCTTCGGCCTTGAGCCAGCGTTCGGCGGCGTCGGTTTCCGGGCAGAGGCCGCGGCAGAGGCTCCAGAAGCGGGGGCCGTGGTTCATCTCGCGAAGATGCGCCACCTCGTGCGCGGCCAGATAGTCGAGCACGAAGGGCGGGGCCATGACCGCGCGCCAGGAGAAATTGAGTCGGCCCGCGGCGCTGGCGCTGCCCCAGCGCGTCTTCTGGTCCCGGATGGCGATGCCGCGCGGCTCGACGCCGAGCGCGGCGGCATGGCGGGCGACGGCCTCCCCGAAGGCCAGCCGCGCCTCATGCCGCAGCCAGCCTTCCACCAGCCGGGAGCATCCGGCCGGGCTCGCCAGCAGGATACGGTCGTCTTCCAGCAGGAGCGGGTCCCGCAGCGACGGGTCGAGGCGGATCTGGCGCGGCCGGCCTCGGAACGGGACGGTCTGGCCGGGTTCGAAGGGGATTATATACTTGACTGAATATCGCCCGCGCCCTACCGTGGGCCGGGTCGCGGGTTCGTGGGGTCTTCGTCGTCGGCTGCCGCGTCGCACGGCGGCGAGCGCAGCAGGGCGAGCGCGACCATTTCAGGCGTCGCGCCAGCGTAGCGAGGATTGAGGACGACGACCGGCGGGCCGTCAGGAATCGGGGCGGGGCTGTCCTTGGGCATGGCGCGTCCTTTCAGCGAATCGGTGTAGGGAGGGGCAAGGTGGGGTCCCGTAGCTCAATGGATAGAGCAGCGGTGTGCTAGGCCGAGGGTTCCCGGTTCGAGTCCGGGCGGGACCACCACCTTGTTTCTGCATACGCGGAATTCGTGTCTCCTGCATCCTGTTTCAGCCCGCGCGACTCGCGGGCGTGCTTGGGCTTCTGCGTTTGTTAGCATTACGCAGTTTCCGGCCTCTGGCAAGGCTGTTATCATTACGCCCGCAACATCGTTCAGACCCGCTTTGCCGGGTCGCCCGCTGAATAGAACAGCCTGATACCCGGCGCAGGGTAGCTCCCCGCGCTTGGCAAATAGGCGGGGCTTCTTCCATTTCTGGACGATGTTGCAACGGCCCGGCACCAATGCCGGGCGTCAGGAGCAACACATGCGTAGTCTCATAGCCGCTGTCGGCCTGGTCGCGTCTTTCGGCGTCGCCCAGGCGGACAGCGCGACCTTCAATTCTGTCCCGGCCAACATCGCGGATGCGCCCGTGAAGACGTGGCGCAATGTCCAGCGCGCGGACACGGAAATCGGTGTCAACGGCTTCGGGTGGAAGGCGCATTTCGACAGCGGCGGCATCTGGATTTGGATGGCCGCCCCCGGCAGCTATTGGCCGGAAGCGCCCTTTACATCGGAGAGCGGGGTGTTGAAGAAATTCAAGGAATGGGGTTTCAGCAATTTCGGGCGCGTCGAGAGCACGGCCTATGCCGGCAGTCAATGGGGCTACATGGCCGTTGCGGACTGGCGCGGCAAATCCTGTGTCGTGGGAGTCGTGCTCGATGACGACAATCTCTCTCACGATGGAGGCCAGGGCGGCTCGATACAGGGTTTCGCCTTCGACTGCGGAGCCGGAGCCGCCGGGCGCTTCGACGACTGGCACACTTGGTTCCGGTCCTTCAAGCGCGTTCCGCTCGGCTACAACGCGCTTCTCGATCGATGAAACTCAATCTCGAAAGGAACAGCGATGAAGGAAGTGCCTAGCCCTGATGCGGACCGTATTTGGCCAGAAAACGACGGTTCAACTCATCCCATTCGGCCGGTGTCAGCCGTGGGACTGGAACTGGAATCATCCCTTCCGGCGTTGCGGCTTTTGCTTCATGCGTCCGAGAGTGCCCGTCCGTTTGCGTTTCTCTTGACGCCCCCTGCGGCGAAGCAGCTTGCGATGCTTCTTGAGGAGGCGGTGAATCAGTATCTGACCGGCGAGCCGCCCCCGGAAACGGAATGATGTTCTCGCCGGACATGCCGGCAGTCTAACGCATCCAGCCTTTCGGGAGAATCCCTTATGCGCCTTTCCTTCATCTTCGCTCTGATCGTTCTCATTCTGGCAAGCTGCGGCGGTGGGGGCGGAGGTTCTGCCTCACGCCCGGCCGGACCGCAAACGCAGCAACCGCAACCGCCGCGGACTGCCGGACCGCAATCGCAGTTTTCCGCCATCCGGGCGGCGACCGACTGGCGCTATTGGTGGAACTCCCCGATCATGCGGAGCCCGTCGTCGAATGCCATCCTGATCGGACCGGGAGTGGTAGCATCCGAACTCGACGGACAGACCGCGCGCGAGCTTCTCGACGCGCCGCCGCACGACGGTTTCGTGACCGCCTATGGGCGCATCCGCAACGGCGTCGGGCGCTTCCAGATGTCCTCCTATTTGAGCGAGGACGCGGCCGACCAGGGCGGACGCTTGCTGCGGTGGGGAAACGAGCCGCCGACCGTCTATGTGACCGCCGGCGCGACCGCCGAGCAGATTGCCGAGACGCGGGCCGTTGTCGGCCTCATCAACAGCGCGCTTCCGCAACGGTGGCAACTGCGTTTCAACTCGCAGCCTGCCCCGGTTGCGGAGACGGTCCCGGTTCCGACGGCGCCGGTGCTTCCACAAGACTGCGACACACAGTGCCTTCAGGCGTTCAACGCGGAACTGGCGGAATTCAACGCGGCATTGGACCGGGCCATAGCGCGACCGGATGGGCGGATTGTCGTTGAGTATTCGCCAAGGGCGACATGGCGTCATAGACAGGACGACAATGCGATTGGGCTGGCCCGATGGTGGCAGATCGATGGGGAGATTACGGCGGCCCGCGTCTGGGTGGACCCGTTCGAGAATCGGACGCAACAGCGTCGAATGGAAGTGCTCGCCCACGAAATGCTGCACGCGCTCGGGCGAGGCCATGCCGACGCGCGGCATTTCCCCTACACGGTCACGCACGCGGTGGTGAACGATGCGCTCCATGTCCCCGGCTACATCCTGCACCAGCTCGACAATGAGGCGCTCCTGGCCGTCTATAGCCGGATGCAGCCAGGAACGCCCGCGCACCTTGTGTCCCAGGACCTTGGACCGTGGGAAAGCGAGTCCTTCAATGTGCTCGCCATAGCACCGCCGCTGCATGGCGGAGACCCGGAGGACCTTGACGCCCATTTGCCGGGCCTTGTCATGATCGGAGCGAGCGCGCGAAACGGCGCGGTCCGCCCCTTTGCGATGGGACACCCGCTCCCCGATACGGCGCTGGCGAATAGCGGACTGACGGGCAGCGCCACATGGTCCGGGCGGTTGCTCGGTCTGACGACGCGCTCGGAGCCGCTCGCCGGCGCAGCGGGCATGACCATTGACCTTGCAACCCTGCAAGGCGGCCTGTCGTTCACCGGGCTGGAGACATGGGGCGCGAACCAGCCGCCCGGCGCTGTCGGGACCGGGAGGCGATGGGGCGATGGCGATCTCGACTATCAGATTCAGGTGCGCTCAAACAGCTTTCACCGGATCCCCGGCAGCGGGAGCGACACGGGGCGCGTCGAAGGCGTGTTCGTCGGTCACGGGCACGAACGCATGACGGGCATAGTGGACCGTTACGACATGTCCGCAGGCTTCGGTGGAACGCGCCAGTAGAGCGAATCGCCCTACAAACGACACAGGCCCCGCCATTCCGGCGGGGCCTCAACCTTGAAAGGACCAAGGGGACGCAATGACTGACGACATGATGTTCATGCGAGGACACGCCTTGGGCGAGCTTGTCCTGTCGCCTCATGAGAGGCTTTTGACCATTGAACTGGGGTATAGCCGCGAACCACGCGGACCTTACCAGAAGCTAACGCTGATGCTGAAACCCGAGGGGGCCGCAATTCTCGCCAAGGAACTCGGGGAATTAGCCGGGGAGCTTGGATCGACTCATCATTGACTGTGGACACCGGACATCTCCCGCGCTTAGATTGATGCGCGGGCTTCGTGACGGTCGCCCGTCGAACTCTATTTGACCCCGGCGCTCATCCTCCGTGCGCCGGGGTTCTTTCTACACCGCGCGCGCCTGCTTGTCACGGGAGCCGGAGGAGCGGACCGATGGCGAGGGAAGCCCCCCTTTGTCCTGAATGATGCGAAGCAGCCGCCTTTTCTCCCGGTCAAGCTGCGCCTGCCGGGCGCGTCGGGCGTGCGTTGCCGGCAGCCTTACCAGTCGGGCCGATTCGAGGATTGCCGCCCTTAGAGCGTCGCGCGCCTGTTCTCCCGTCATGTCGGCCGGTGAACCTTGCCGCCGACGACCGGCTTGCCGGTCTTCGCGTGCGTCTTGATGCGGACGACCGCCTTTGCGGTCTTCGGGAACACGCGGATGATGGTCTTGAGCGCCATGTCGGCCTCCTGCTTGTCGCGGAGACCGGGTGACGCTATGCTCGCCGCGCTTGTGACGAGCGCATTCCGCCTTGGTCTCCGTGAAAAGAGGAGGCGGACCAACGGGCCGGACCTTGCCGGGTGCGGCCCGTTGTGCGTCGGGGGCGAGTCCTAAGCCGAGTCGTGGGCGGGAGTCGAGTCCCGGTCGCGGCGAAGCTGCTGGATGCAGCCGACGGCCCATAGCACGAGCGCCGGGCCGGCGAGGAACCACGGATGATTGCTGATCCCGGCGGTTGCCACGCCATAGGCGAGGACCGCAAGGGTAGCGAGGATGAACAGGCGGTAAGCGGTTCTCATGCGCGCGCTCCCGAAGACAGGCCGTTGTCGGCAATCGCCGCCTGATAGGTCAGGCGCTTTCCGACCAGCCCTATGACGACGGACTCCATTTGCGCCAGCGTGTCCAGCGGGCGGACATTGTGCCGTCCCGCGAACTCGGCAACATAGCGGTCAAGGTGCTTCGGGCTGATCTTGTGGTAGGTCCCGACATAGCCGCGCTTCAACATGCTCCAGAACGACTCCATGCCGTTCGTGTGCGCCATTGCCCGGACATACTCGCCGACCGAGTGATTGACCGCCTCATGCTCGAATTCGGGCATTCCCTTGTAGGCTTTCGCCTCGTCGGTGTAGAGGACCGCGCCCGGCTCGACATTGGCCCGGACGAAGCCTTGCAGCGCGCCCGCGTCCGTCGCCTCCATGCGGCGAGCGGCAACCCGGCCGGTCTCCCGGTCCTTGACGCCCGCGACCGCCTCTTTGCCTGCCGTGCCGCGCCCGGCTCCCGCTTCCTTCAACTCCCGGCGCTTCGCCTTGCTCATGTTCTTCCGCTTGCCGCCGATGTAGGTTTCGTCCGCCTCGACGGGGCCGGTGAACAGCGCGCCGCGCTCATGCGCCCAGGCTTCGCGGATGCGATGGAGCATGAACCATGCGGTTTTCTGCGTAACCCCAATGTCCCGGTGCAGCTTCATCGACGACACGCCCTTGAGCGAGGTCATTTCGAGGTAGATGGCGAAGACCCATTTGCGGAGCGGCACCTTGGACCGCTCCAGCGCCGTGCCGATCCGCACGGAGAACGCGCGCTTGCAGCCCGAACAGTAGTAGGGCAGCCCGCTTGTCGCGCTCGCCTTCCGCGTGTCCATGCAGCCGCAACGCGGGCAATGGCGCTCGCCGCCCGGCCACACCAAAGCCTCGAACCATGCGGCGGCGCTCGCCTCGTCGGGGAACATTTCGGCGAGCTGCAAGAGCGTGACGCCCTCGCGGTTCGCCTTGCCCGGTCCCTTGTGCTTGGTCATTTGCCTTCCCCCGCCAAGTCCTGCCGGATGCGCGCGGCGTAATCCGACGCCGTGCAGGCCATTTTCTCGAACAGCCGCGCCTGCTCTTCCTTCGTGCAAAGCCCCCGGAGTGCCGGCGCGATGTTCAGCCGTAGCTCCCACCCGTCATGCACCCGGAGAGCTTCCACCGTCACCGCTTCAATGCGTTCCATTTGTCGCCTCGATTGTCAGCGTCTTGGAGAGAAGATAGGGGCTGACCGTGTTTCAGTCAAGTATATAATCCCCGGTTCGAAGGGCACCGGGGCCGGCGCGTCCCGCAACCGGCCCGCCACCCAGTCTCCTCGGCTCCGGAGGAACGCGAGGCCCGCCGCCTCGCTCGCGCCCGGCGGCAGGGTCAGCCGAACCTCGCCGCTCCTGATGCTGAGCGAGATGCGCCGCGCGCGCGGGTTGCGGCGGACGGCGACCCGGACCTCGCGTCCGCCGACCCGGACTTCCCTATAGCGCCCAGTCGACAATATGGCGTTCCAGGTCTTCCTGTTCGGTCCCGGCTTCGTCCTCGGAGACCACCTTGCCGCGCACCGACATCTGGGCGAGATGGACTGTCTCCGGGTCGCCCGAAACCAGCGGATGCCACCAGTGGAGATCCTTGCCCTCGTGCAGCAGGCGGTAAGCGCAACTGGACGGCATCCAGGCGATCTCCGCAATATTGCCGGGCGAGAGCTGGATGCAGTCCGGCACGCGGGCCTTGCGGTTGGCGTAGTCGGTGCAGCGGCAGCTTTCGGTGTCCAGCAGCCGGCAGGCGACGCAGGTGGGCTCGATCTCGCCCGTATCCTCCCACTGGATCTTGAGAAGGCAGCATTTGCCGCAGCCGTCGCAGAGCGACTCCCACTCTTCCGCCGTCATTTCGTCCAGCCGCTTCTCGCGCCAGAAGGTCACGGCCGCCTCCCCGCGTCCGTGCCGCCCGGCTCCTCCTGGCGTTCCCCGCCTGTCAGGCCGAGCGCCCACAGCGCCGCAAGCACGCCGCCCTTCGCCACCGGCAGCAGCAGCGCGATCAGCGCGAGCGCCAGCAGCGGCCACACCAGAAGCTGCAGCCAGAGCGCCGGCGCCCAGGCCTGCTCGGCGAACAGGATGAGCGGGACGACGACATGGCCCGCAACCAGAATGGCGATATAGGGCGGGAAGTCGTCGGCCCGGATATGCCCGAGCGCCTCGCCGCAGGCGGCGCAGGCCGCCACCGGGCGCAGGTAGCCGGCGAACAGCGCGCCCCGGCCGCAGGCGGGGCAGCGCCGGCGGATGCCGTTGCCGAGGGCGGGTCCGAGCGCTCGCGCCATACCCGGCAAACTGGCCCCGCCGGCGCGGCGGGTCAAGGCGGCGGCGCCCTATTCGATCCGGAAGCCCTCATAGCCGGCCGCGGCCACGGCGTCGCATTTCTCGATGTAGGCGGGCAGGCCGCCGATATAGGGCATGAAGACGCGCGGCTTGCCGGGCACGTTGGCGCCGATATACCAGCTCGAACAGGTGGAGCGCAGCGAGAGCGAGGCCGTCTCGCCCGCATGCGCCACCCAGGCGTCCTGGGCCCCGGGCTCCGCCTCCATCCGCCGTGCGCCCCGGTCGTTCATTGCGGCAAGGCAGGCGGCGATCCAGTCCACATGCTGCTCGATAGAGGGGAGCATGTTCGTCAGCACCGAGGGGCTGCCGGGGCCGGTCACGGTGAAGAGATTGGGGAAGCCGGCGACCGTGAGGCCGAGATAGGTCCGCGGCCCCTCTTCCCACGCATCCCGCAGCCGGCGCCCGCCCGCGCCGCGAATGTCGATGCGCTCCAGCGCCCCCGTCATGGCGTCGAAGCCGGTGGCGAACACGATGGCGTCCGCCGGCCACTCCCGCCCGTGCGCGCGCACGCCGCCCGGCGTAATCGCCTCGACGGGACGCTCGGAAACATCGACAAGCTCGACATTGGGCCGGTTGAAGGTCGCGTAGTAGCCGGTGTCCACGCAGAGGCGCTTGCAGCCGATGATGTTCGTCGGCGCCAGCAGCCGGGCGGTTTCCGGGTCGTCCACGATGTCCGCGATCTTGGCGCGTACGAAATCGGCCGCCGTGCGGTTGGCGTCCTCCTTGAACAGGAGGTCGGCGAAGCAGCCGAGGAAGGACAGCCCGCCATGCGCCCAGCGCCGCTCGAATTCGGCTTCGCGCTCCTCTTCCGGGGTCTCAAGCGCGGACAGCGGGCGGTAGTCGAGGTCGATTCCGGACGGCATCGAGCGAGCGCGGGCGCGGAGCTCCGGATAGTGCGCCTTCACCTCCGCCACGAAGTCCGGCGGGAGCGGGCGGTTGTGCGCCGGGATGGAATAGTTGGCCGTGCGCTGGAACACCGTCAGGTGCCGCGCCTCGCGGGCGAGGACGGGGATGGACTGGATCGCGGAGGAACCCGTGCCGATCACCGCCACGCGCTTGCCCGCCAGGTCCACGCCCTCGTGCGGCCAGCGGCCCGTGTGGTAGGTGGGTCCCGCGAAGCTGTCCCGGCCCTCGAAGTCGGGCAGGTTGGCGGCCGAGAGGCAGCCGAGCGCCATGACGCACCAGCGCGCCCGGAACCGTTCGCCCGCCTCCGTCTCAAGCTCCCAGCGGGCCTCCGCCTCGTCGAAGACGGCGGCCTTGACGCGGGTGTCAAAGCGGATGTCGCGGCGCAGGTCGAAGCGGTCGGCCACATGGATGGCATAGCCCACGATTTCCGGCTGCGCGGCGTAGCGCTCGGTCCAGGTCCATTCCTGCTGCAGGGCTGCATCGAACTGGTAGGAATACTGGACGCTCTCCACGTCGCAGCGCGCGCCGGGATAGCGGTTCCAGTACCAGGTGCCGCCGACATCGCCGCCGGCCTCCAGCACGACCGCCCGCATGCCGAGCCCGCGCAGCCGGTGCAGCATGTACATGCCGGCGAATCCCGCGCCGACCACGATGGCGTCGAATTCCTCCGCCAAACCCAGTTCCCTCTCGCTTCCGGCCTCAGGCGTCCGCGGTCCACAGGCACCAGACGGCAAGCAGCGGCGTCTCGCCCGTGCGCATGGCGTGCCAGGCATGGGGCGGGTTGTGCTGGATGCTGCCCGCCGGCCGCACCCGCCAGCCCAGGTCCTCGCGCCACCAGTCGCCGGGCGCGAGCACGAAATAGAGCTCCTCCGGCGGGTGGTTGTGCTTCACATAGTCGGTGTGCGGCGCGACCAGGCTGACCCCGATTCGCACGTCATCGCGCCGTTCCAGCCCGTCCGCGCCCGCCACCACGGCATTGGCGTGGGCGTCCCGAAAGGAGGGGTCGCCGTCCTCGCTGCCGGGCCGCGGGCCCCAGGCGAGCCGGGGGTCCATGGCCCGGAGCGCGCCTGCCACATGCTGCACCGGCTCCGGCCCCCGCGCGGCGAGCGCAAAGGCCTCGTCAAGCGCATCGGCGGGGGTCGGGCGGCGCGGGCGCACACCGGCGGGCGGCGGCCGGCCCGGCGTCTCCAGCGCCTCGAATATGCGCCCCGCGAGCGCGGCCTCCGGCCCGCCCGGCGGCACGGCCTCCCTCACCGCACGGCCGAGCGCGCGGACGAAATGATCGAGATCGGCCGCTCTCAGCATCGTACGGGCACTCCCCGAATCGTCATGCGCTCTGCGGGCCGCGCAGCAGGCGGCCCGGCATGGCGCCCGTCGCCTCGCCCCGCTCCCAGGTCGCCTCGCCGGCCACGAAGGTCGCGACATAGCCGTCGGCGCGCTGCACCAGCCGGCGCCCGCCGGCCGGCAGGTCGCGCACCATGACAGGCGCATGCAGGTGCAGCGCGTCGAAGTCGATGAGATTCAGGTCGGCCTTGAAGCCCTGCCGCACGAGGCCGCGGTCTTTCAGCCCGTAAGCCTCCGCCGTGCCCCGCGTCTGGAGCCGAACCGCATGTTCGAGCGCCAGTTGTGGTCCCCGCTGCCGGTCGCGCGCCCAGTAGGACAGCATGTAGGTGGGCGAGCTCGCATCGCAGATGAGCCCGCAATGGGCGCCGCCGTCCGAGAGGCTCAGCATGGACAGCGGATGCTCCAGCACGGTGCGCAGCATCTCGAAATCGCCGTCGGCATAGCCGAGCAGCGGGAAGTAGATGAGCGCCCGGCCCTCGTCTGCCAGCATCGCGTCGAGCAAGGTCGCGCGGGGATCGCCGGAGCCCGCCAGTCCGGCGATGCTGCGTTCCGCCGGCGGCTCGTAGTCGGGCGGGTCGCCGAGCGGGAACATGCCGGTGAAATGGTTGAACACATAGCTGTCGAACCTGCCCTGCCGGGTGGACTCCTCCGCAAGCAGCCGTGCGCGCACCTCCGGGTCGGAGAGGCGGGCGACGCGCTCCGCCAGCGGCAGGTGCGCGATCTCCATGTAGGTCGGATGGCCCATGAAGGGGTGCATGCTGCTGTCGAAGCCCATCAGCATCCCGGCCGGGCGGGCGCTCACCTGCATCCGGAGCCTTGCGCCCTCGGCGACAGCCGCCTCGGTCCACCGGAGGATGCGCCGCCAGTCGCCGGGGCTGCGGTCGGACTGGGCGAGGATGAAGGAGACCGGCAGCCCGGTCTCGCGCGAGAGGTCGCGCATCCAGACCACATCGTCGCGGAAGCGCCCGTCCATGCCGCCGATGCCGAAATCGGTCGCGATCTCGAACACGCCGTGGCCGGCCCGGCCGCAGGCCCGGCCGATGCCCATCAGCTCGTCATGGCCGGCGAAGGTGCCGGGCACGGGCACGCCGTCGATGGAGCGGTGCAGCATGGTCCGCGAGGAAGAGAAACCGAGCGCGCCGGCGCGGAGCCCCTCCTCGACGATGGCGGCCATGGCGGCGATGTCGTCGCCGCTCGGGTCCTCGTTGGCCGCGCCCCGCTCGCCCATCGCATAGGCCCTGACGGCGCCGTGCGGCACCTGCGTGCCGATGTCGAGCGCGTGCGGCATGGCCTCCAGCGCATCGAGATATTCCGGGAAGGTCTCCCAGTTCCAGCTCATGCCCTCGGAAAGCGCCGTGCCGGGAATGTCCTCGACGCCCTCCATCAGGCCGATCAGCCAGTCGTGGCGGTCGGGAGCGGCGGGCGCGAAGCCCACGCCGCAATTGCCGAATACCGTGGTGGTGACGCCGTGCCAGCCGGAGGGCGAGAGCCACGGGTCCCAGGTCGCCTGGCCGTCATAATGGGTGTGGACATCGACGAAGCCGGGCACCGCCAGCAGGCCCTCCGCGTCGATCTCGCGCCGGCCCGGCCCCGCCTTGCCGCCCGCCTGGACGAAGCGTCCGCCGTCAATGGCGATATCGCCGGCGAAGGCCGCCTCGCCGGACCCGTCAACGATGCGCGCGCCGCGAATGACCGTGTCGTGCATGGCTCAGAATGTCCCCGGATAGAGGCCGCCGTCCATCAGCACGCTGTTGGCGGTCATGAAGCCCACATGCTCGCTGCAGAGGAAGGCGCAGACCTTGCCGAACTCCTCGGCCGTGCCGAAGCGCCCGGCCGGCGTGGCGGCCATGCGCTGCTCGCGCGCCGCCTCCACGTCGATGCCGGCCTGGTTCGCCGCATGGACGATGCCGCTCTGCAGCCGGTCGGTGTCGAACGGCCCCGGCAGCAGGTTGTTGATGACGACATTGCGGTCCACGACCTCGCGGCAGATGGTGTTGCAGAAGCCTTGGAGCGCGAGGCGGGCCGATGTCGAGAGGCCGAGATTGGGCACCGGCATCTTGGTCGATTGCGAGGTGATGTTGACGATGCGCCCGAAACCGCGCTCCGCCATGCCGTCCACGACGGCGGTGATCATCTCCGCATGGCCGAGCAGCTGGGCTTCCAGCGCCGCCAGCCAGCGCTCGCGGGTGTCGGTGCGGAAATTGCCGGGCGCCGGCCCGCCGGCGTTCGTGACCAGAATGTCCGGTGCGGGGCAGGCGGCGAGAATGGCCTGGCGCGTTTCGGGGCGAGTGATGTCGCCGGTGATGGCGGTCACCTCGACGCCGGTGGCGGAGCGGATCTCCGCGGCCGTCGCCTCGAGCTCGGATGCCGTGCGGGCATTGATGACCAGATGCACGCCTTCCTCGGCGAGCGCCATGGCGCAGCCCTTGCCGAGACCCTTGCTGGCGGCGCCGACGATGGCCCGCTTACCCGCGATTCCGAGATCCATGAGTATCCCCTCCCTGTTCGAACGCGCCTTCGGCAACCAGTTCCCGCACCAGGCCGGCGGTGATCCGGCGCCGGCCCGCAAGCGCCGCGCTGTCCAGAATATCTACCGCACGGCGCGCCGCAGCGAAACTCCGCTCGATCCTGCGAAGCAGCAGGTTGAGCACATCCTGGCCGATTTCGATCTGCCGGTCCGCGAACTGCTTGGCGAGCACGGCCTCGAGCAGCCGGTCGTCGGGCGGGCGGATGGCGACGGCAGGTCCGGCGGCGAGCCGCGAGGCGAGGTCGGCGGTCCTGAGTTCCCAGCGCGCGGGCGGCGCGGCCGCCGTCAGCAGCAGGGAACCGCCCCAGCCCGCCAGCAGGTTGTAGAGATGCAGCAGGGCGAGCTCGTCCACCGCCTTGTCCGCCCCGTCGATGACGAGATGTTCGCGCCCGCCCAACAAATTGACGGGATTGGCGTCCGCCAGCGCCGCCGGCGGAACCGTCACGGCGCCGCTCCTCGCGCGCCAGACATGGGCGAGATGTGTCTTGCCCGACCCCGCCGGCCCCCAGACCGTCAGCGCCGGAGCTGGCCAGTCAGGCCAGCGGTCGATCCACGACACCGCTTCGGCATTGCTGTCGGCGACCAGGAAGTCCTCGGCGCCCATGGCCGCGCGGTGTCCGAGATGCAGTATGAGTTGCCGGTTACGAGGCGTCGTCGGAGCCATAAAGGCGGCTCTCCCGGTATTGCTCGATGGCGAAACGCGCCAGCACGCCGATAGCGGCGGCGGCAGGCAGGGCGACCAGCATGCCGACGAAGCCGAACAGCGACCCGCCGGCGAACAGCGCGAAGATCACCCAGACCGGATGCAGGCCGACCCGGTCTCCCACCAGCTTCGGGGTGAGGTAGTTGCCTTCGACGGCCTGCCCGGCGACGAAGATCGCGGCGACCAGCGCTACACGCCAGAGCGAGTCGAACTGGTCCAGCGCGAGGCCGATGGAGATCAGCCCGCCCAGCACGCTGCCGACATAGGGGATGAACGAGACGAGGCCGGAGAAGATGCCGACGATGAAGCCGAAATCGAGCCCGGCGAGCATCAGCAGGCACCCGTAGCCGAGGCCGAGCACGATACAGACCGTGGCCTGGCCGCGCACGAAGCCGGCGAGCGTGGTGTCGATCAGCGCCGCCTGCTTGCGGATGACGGGCGCGCTCCGGCGCGGCAACAGACCGTCCATGGCGGAGACGATCCGGTCCCAGTCGCGCAACAGGTAGAAGGCGACGACGGGCGTGACGATCGCGAGGCCGAGCAGGTTGACGAGCGCCAGCCCGCTGCCCAGCACGCGCCCCGCGATCTCGCCCGCCCAGCCGGCGGCGGTTGCGACATGGCCGGCCAGCGCCCGGCGGATGCCTTCCATGTCCTCGGGCGAGAACTCCGCCTGCAGCCGCGCGGTCACCCGCGAGAGGGCCTGCTCCAGGGTTTCGATATAGCCGGGCAGGGCGGCGACGAGACCGCCGAGCTGGGCGTTCACCACCGGCAGCAGCAGCAGCAGCACGCCGAAGCTCGCCACCGCGAATCCGGCGAGCACGAGCAGGGCCCCGACCGTCCGCCCGACGCCGCAGCGCTCCAGCCGGTCCACCAGCGGGTCGAGGAAATAGGCGATGGCGATGCCGGCGACGAAGGGCAGCAATATGTCCTGGAAGAGCGCGAGGAAGAGCACCGCCGCGAGCGCGACGACAAGCCAGACGCCGGTTTGCCTCGCAGGGCTCATGCCGCACCGCCTCCCCGTTCGAGTCGCATCATGCCGCGCATCCAGGTGATGACATAGACCCCGCCGGATACGGCGGTCGTCACGGCGACGACGGCGCAGGCGGCCTCCAGGGCGACCGGAATGTGGAACTGCCAGGCCAGCATGGCGAGCACGCCCGCGGCGAAGGCAAGCTGCACGCAGGTATTCAGCTTGCTCGTCCAGTGCGGCCGCACCGGCTGGGCGGAGGGCATGAGTATCTGGCCGAGCAGCCACCCGGAGATAATCAGCGCATCGCGGAACACCACCAGGATCACGAGCCAGGCGGGCAGCAGGTCGCGAACGCCGAGCGCGATGAAGACCGAAACCAGCAGCGCCTTGTCGGCGACGGGATCGAGCAGGCTGCCGAGACGCGATACCTGCCCGAGCCGCCGGGCCAGCCAGCCGTCCACCGCATCGGACAGGCCGGCGAGCAGGAACAGCCAGAGCGCCGCCTCGTACCAGCCCTTCACCACCAGCCAGACGGCCAGCGGCACTGCCAGGAGGCGGGCGAGGGTGATCGCGTTCGGCAGGGTCATCGCCGGGCCGCGCCGCCCTCAGCGGTCGAGCGCGCGGAGCGTCCAGGCATTGCCGCCGGCCCGTTCGAGCGCAAGGCCCTGCCGCTCCAGTACGCCGCGCAGGCGTTCCGGGCCGCCCGCGAACCGGAACCGGAACACCGCCCGGCTGCGCGCCAGTTCCGCCAGCCGGACCTGGCGCACGCCGCCGGCCGCCGCAAGCGCGTCCTTCACCGCGATGAGGTCGCCGAGCCCGCCAAGCGGCGCCATTGCCTCGAACGGCTCCGCCGGCGCGTCCGCCGCGACGAGATTGGCGCGCTTCCAGCTCTCCTGAATCGCGGCCGCCGCCTGGGCCGCGGCGCGCGCGCAGAGGCTCACGACCGTTTCCCCGGCCCGGCCTTCGACGCGCAGCGTTTCGGCCGCCGCCGCTTCACCTGCTCCGTAGCGCCTGAGCGTCACCTCCAGCACCGGACGGGTGCGCTGCCCCTCCAGTCGATAGACGGCATGGGCGACCAGCGCGCGCCGGGCGCCGACACGGGCGGCCGCCTGCAACAGGCGGGCGCGGTCGCCCCCGGCCGCGCTGTCCGGCGCCGGCATGGCGGTGTCGCCGGCCGTCGGAAGCACGAGCGGCACCGGTTCGTTCGCCGCCGGCCGGCGCGCCCAGGCCGCCCGCCAGGGGTTGGCGTCCTCGAACAGGAGGCGAAGCGCGCCCCAGTCATAGACGGGGAAGAGGGCCACGCGCCCGCTCACGGCTTCGGAAAACGGGATGCCGGCCTCGCGCAGGAGCGCGCGCACCGGCTCCGGGTGGAAGCCGACCGAGACGCGCGCGATGTAGCGCACCGGCGACTGGCGCTCCTCCAGCACCTGCACGGTGCGCATCGCCGCCCCGACGATCTCGGGTTCCGGGGCCGGCAGGCGCTCATGGTCCTCGCGAAGCGTCAGGCGCCGCAGCAGCGCATCCAGGGCCAACGCCCGGGCTTCGGCCATGGCAGCCTGCTTGGCCTCGGCGGCGGAAGGCGCCGACTCGTCCACGGAAATGCCCTGCACCGTATAGAGATCGGTTTTCGCGGCGGCCGGTCCGCCCGGCAGCAGAATCGCGAGCGCTGCGAGGATCATCGCCGCCGCCGGCCCGAAAAACGCTCGCATTGCGCCCCTTCGCCCGATGGATATTGTCAACCCCGACTATACGGCTCCCGAGGAACCATGGCGAGCGCGGAAGGGACGACCTACAAGGCGGCCGGCGTCGATATTGACGCCGGTGACGCGCTGGTGCGCCGCATTGCGCCGGCGGCAGCGCGGACGGCGCGGCCGGGCGCCGATGCCCGGCTCGGCGGTTTCGGGGGCTTCTTCGACCTCCGCGCGGCCGGCTTCCGCGACCCGGTGCTGGTGGCCGCGACGGACGGGGTCGGCACCAAGCTGGAGATCGCCCAGGCGCTGGGGCGCCATCGCGGCGTGGGCATCGACCTCGTGGCGATGTGCGTCAATGACCTCGCCGCACAGGGGGCGGAGCCGCTGTTCTTCCTCGACTATTTCGCGACCGGGGCGCTGGATGCGGATGCCGCCGCGGCCGTGGTGGAGGGCATCGCGGAAGGCTGCGTCACCGCCGGCTGCGCGCTCATCGGCGGCGAGACGGCGGAAATGCCGGGCTTCTATCCGGCGGGCCGCTACGACCTTGCGGGCTTCGCCGTCGGCGCGGTCGAGCGCGGGCGGATGGACGAGGCCCGCGCCCGTCCGGGAGATGTTCTGCTCGGCCTTGCCTCGGACGGCCTGCACGCCAACGGCTTCTCGCTCGTCCGCAGAATCGTGGAGCGCCACGGTCTCGACCTTTCGGGGCCGTCGCCCTTCTCGGAGGGTGCGCTCGGCGAGGCCCTGCTCCGGCCGACGCGCATCTATGTCCGCCCCGTGCTTGCCGCGCTGGCCGGGGGCGGGGTCCGGACGCTGGCGCACATCACCGGCGGCGGCCTGGTGGAGAACCCGCCGCGCGGCCTGCCGCCGGGGCTCACCATGCGGATCGATTGCGCCGCCTGGCCGTTGCCGCCCGTCTTCGCGTGGCTCGCCGGCCATCTCGCGCCGGAAGAGCTCGCCCGCACCTTCAACTGCGGCATCGGCATGACCGTCACGGTCGAGCCGGAGCGGGCGGAAGCGCTGGCGGCGTCTTTCGAGGCGGCGGGCGAGACGGTCTTCCGCATCGGCGAGGTCATCGAGGGCGAGGGCGTCGCCCTTGAGAGCCTTGAGGGCTGGCGGCGGTGAGGGTCGGCGTGCTGCTGTCCGGCCGGGGCAGCAACCTCCAGGCGCTGCTGGACGCCGGCGCCGCCTCGTGGAAGGTTGCGCTCGCGGTCTCGAACGTGCCCGGCGCCCCGGGTCTCGCGCGCGCCGAAGCCGCCGGCGTGCCCGTCCTGACGGTGCCGCACCGGGATTTCGCCGACCGGGCGTCCTTCGAGGACGCCCTCGACGCGGCGCTCCGGGCGGCGGACGTCGGGCTCGTCGTGCTGGCGGGCTTCATGCGCGTGCTGGGTCCCGAATTCGTGGCCCGCTGGCGCGACCGCCTGGTGAATATCCATCCTTCGCTGCTGCCGTCCTTCCGGGGCCTCGACACGCATCGCCGCGCCCTGGAAGCCGGTGTGCGCTGGCATGGCTGCACGGTGCATTTCGTGCGCGCCGAGCTCGACGCCGGCCCGATCATCCTCCAGGCGGCTGTGCCGGTGCGCCCGGACGACACGGAGGAGACGCTCGCGGCCCGCGTGCTGGCGCGCGAACACCGCGTGCTGCCGATGGCGGTCGGATGGATCGCGGAGAGCAGGGTGAAGGTGGAGAACGAGCGGGTCGTGGGGGTCGCTTCGGACCGTCCGCCGGTCAATCCGTCGCAGTGAGGGCAACGGGCGTCCGGCTATAGTGCCCCGGCTTGTCTCTTTGGGGAGGTTGGCGTCCGATGGCGGAATACAATGCGGCGGCGGAAGAGGCGCGCCACCAGTACATCTGGGGCGGTTTCTGCAGGTTCCTCGGCTGGTCCACCGGCGGGGTGATCCTGCTGCTGGTCATCCTCGCGGCGACGCTGTTGTAACGGAGGCGCGAAGCGATGGCCGGTGACAAGGTGACGGTCGAGGTCGAACTGAACCCCGACATGCTCACGCTGCTGGACGATGCGGTGAAGGACTACCGGCTGGCGGACCGGGGCAAGGCGCTGCGCTGCCTGCTGGACTGGCTGGCCGTGGACGGCGACCGCGACCAGGTGTTCAAGAAGATCCGCTGCCGGCGCTGCTGAGCGCCCCCGAAAGCGCCCACCGGACGGCTTCTTCGACCCCGGAAACGCACGGGCCCGGCTCCGGCGGCGGGCGCCGGATCATCACCACGGGCATGCCGCGTTCGCGCGCGGCGAGGATTTTCGCTTCGGTCGCGGCCCCTCCGGAAGCGCGCGTCACCAGCGTCCCGATCCCGTAATCGTCGAACAGCCTGCGCTCGGCCGCGAGGTCAAACGGGCCGCGCGCCAGCACCGCCGCCGCGTCCGGCAGCGGCGAGGGGCCGGGGTCGATGCGGCGCAGCACGAACCGCCGGTCGCGCAAGCCGGCGAAGGCGTCGAGGTCGCCGGGTCCGAGCGTCAGGAACACCGCGTCCGGCAGGCCGGCGAGCGCGGCGGCCGCTTCCGCCGCGTCCGCGACGCAGATCCAGCGGTCCCCCGGCTCCCGCCGCCACATCGCCCGCACCACCGCGAGCCGGGGCACGCCCGCCCGCTCCGCCGCCTCGCGCGCATGGGCGGAGATGCGCGCGGCGAAGGGGTGCGTCGCGTCGACCAGCCTCTCGATGCCCTCCTCCCGGAGATAGCGCGCAAGGCCCGCCGCGCCGCCGAAGCCGCCCGTCCGCACCTTGCCCGCAAGCGCCGCCGGATGCCGCGTCCGCCCGGCGAGCGAACTCGTCACATCGGCGCGTCCGTCCAGCGCGCGCGCAATCGCCGCCCCCTCGCCCGTCCCGCCCAGGATCAGCACACGGGGCCTAGACACCGGCCTCGCCGATCACCCGGCCGCGCCGGTCGATCACGCGGACATCGACTTGCGTGCCGCCGGCGAGCGCGGCGAGCGCGGTCTCGCGCGCCTGCTCGGCGATGCGCCGGGCAAGCGGCAGGCCGCCGGCAAGTTCCAGCACCGCGCCCGCGCTCCCCGCACCGCTGGCGTCCGGCCCGCCGAGCGCCTTCAGCTCCGCTGCGAGGCGCGGGATATCGACGGCGGAGCGGTCGGAGTGCAGGTCCAGATGCCCCGCCGCGAGCTTGGAGAGCTTGCCGAAGCCGCCGGCGAGGCTGAGCCGCGCCACGGGCCGCCGGCGGAGATATTTCAGCAGCGCGCCCGCGAAGTCGCCCATGTCGATCATGGCGTGCGCCGGCAGGCCGAGCAGCGCCTGCAACGCCGCTTCCGAGCCGCGTCCGGTGGCCGCTCCGATATGGTCGAGGCCGGCGGCGCGCGCCACATCCACGCCGCGATGGACCGCATGGATCCAGGCCGCGCAGGAATAGGGGATGACGATGCCCGTGGTGCCCAGCACCGAAAGCCCGCCCACGATGCCCAGCCGTTCGTTGGCGGTCTTTAGCGCCAGCGCCTCGCCGTTCTGGATGCCGACCTCGACCTCGATATCGGCGGCAAGCCCGTATTCGTCGGCGACCGTGCGGAGATTGCCGGCGACGATGGCGCGGGGGCCGGGATTGATGGCGGGCTCGCCGACGGCGAGCGGCAGGCCCGGCAGGGTGACGGTGCCGACGCCCGGCCCCGCGCGGAACCGCACGCCCGCGCCCGGCGGCGCGGCGTGCAGCCGGGCGCGCACGATGGCGCCGTGGGTGGCGTCCGGGTCGTCGCCCGCGTCCTTCTCCACGCCGACCCACTCCCCGGTCTCGGCGAGCGGGAAGGAAGCCTTGAGGCCGCGCGGCAGGTCGATGGACACCGGGTCCGGCAGGCGTCCGGTGACGCGGCGCTCGAAGGCGGCGCGTGCCGCCGCCGCCGCGCAGGCCCCCGTCGTCCAGCCCCGTCGAAGCTCCGCCATGCGTCCGGATTGTAGGCCCTTGCGGCTGGCAGGGAAGCGGACATAAACAGGGCGCCATGACCGATACCATGCCGACCCTGCCCGAGAGCGAGGCGACCGGCCGCGCCGCC
>JAJECZ010000189.1 GCA_022821735.1 Alphaproteobacteria bacterium
AGATATTCGAGATTGACCTGGTGGCAGATGCCGGTGCCGGGCGGCACGACGCGGAAATTGCGGAAGGCGGACTGGCCCCAGCGCAGGAACTCGTAGCGCTCGCGGTTGCGCTCGAACTCGCGCCCGACATTGGCGCGGAAGGCGTCCGCGCTGCCGTAGCTGTCCACCATGACCGAGTGGTCGATGACGAGGTCCACCGCGCTCAGCGGGTTGATCTTCTGCGGGTCGCCGCCGAGCTCGGCCATGGCGTGGCGCATGGCGGCGAGATCGACCACCGCCGGCACGCCGGTGAAGTCCTGCATCAGCACCCGCGCCGGGCGGAAGGCGATCTCGGCGCCGGCCTTGCGGTCCTTCAGCCAGGCGCCGAAGCCGGCGATGTCATCGACCGTGACCGTGCGCCCGTCCTCGTGGCGCAGCAGGTTCTCGGCCAGGATGCGCAGCGAGACCGGCAGGCGCGAGAGGTCGCCCGCGGCCGCTTCCGCCGCCTCCAGCGCGTAATAGTCGTATTCCCTGCCGCCGACCCGAAGGGTCCGGCGCGCACCCAGGGTGTCGCGTCCCATGATGCGAAAGCCTCCAGACTGCCGAAATCCACGCAGGCCGGGGTTTACACCCGAATGCGGGGGCAAGCAAAGGGTTGGGGGCACTGCCGGGCATGGCCGCCTGCTTCATCGAAGGACAGCCGCGCCTTCGGCGGACGCTGCAGCAGCCAACGCCCGGTCGAGAGTCGCCAGAACGTCGCCGCGGCGCATGGCGGTTTCCAGATAGGCGGCATCGTAGGCGCTCAACGCATATTCCCGTGCGAGTTCCATGACCGTTTCCTCGTCGTAGTTGTCGTCATGCTGTAGGTGCAGGACTCTGAGGCGCATCAGAAACCTTGTACTGCCGAATCCGGTCGATGCGCCCACGGCGTCCGTTCACGACCAGAACGTTCCGGATTTCATACCAGAAGATGCCCGGGACCGCGCCGCCGACATGGGGAAGCTCGTCCAATACGCGGTCGGTGGCGCCCTGCTAATCCCGGAAGCACCATCGCAGGAGCCTACCAAAAGCTCGAACCCGAATATGCCGAACACTATCTCACCAGCCTCGCCTGCCGATACAACTGACGATACCAACTCAACACCATGATCCTGCACTTCCTTCACAACGCCGCCATAACCTAATCCATTCCATATCGACGGCTCATTTCTGGATATGTTTTCAGGTAATAAGTATGAAATGCAATGCTATAAAGATGATCATTGCGACGGATAGAGTGCGCACCGATCATCAGGCGTGCGCAGAATAGACCAGTTAGAATCACCCTTTTTATGCATGTTGTTATCGATAGCGTCTTGACGCTTGTTCTCCGTTAAATATACTTTCCAATCAACTCCCTTGCTTTTAAAGTCAGTAACGGTATGCTCCTTCACCAAGTTTTCAAACATAGTTATGTGACCTGAGACTTCATCTCGCTTTAAATATCTCTCCTTGAAGAAACTATCACAATAAATTACAGGACGAAACGTTGTATGAATTTCCGATAACAATGCGCCCAACAGAACAAATATGGTCTCTTGGTCGCAAAGCGGCTCTTGCCCTTTTGGTAGCTTGCCCTTTTTCCCGTGTCTATGTTCAAATTTTCCGCATCTGTATATCACCTTTATGTTTTGCAATATCTCAATTAACCCGCCTCGTATTTCCGATGACAGTTCCTTGAATTCCTTTTCCTGAAATATCGCCACTGCGTTCTTCTTTAACCCACTCTGTCCTTTCTCCCAAAGCCGATGGTGTATTTTGTGAGCGACCCTGCGAAGAGATTGAACCGCATCGGACTCTGTAAAGTCTCGGTATAGAGCAACGGATCTAGAAACTGCTGCGCGACGCGCTTCTTGCGTCGCAATTTCCTCCTGTAAAATCTTCTCCTGTGCTTGGAGTTTAAAGTCTATATTGTACGCAAATACAGCAATCACAACGGTTGCCAATGCTGCAACAGTCTGTATCCAAACAAGCATGTTCCAGGCTCCGCCGGCAAACAATCACCTAGAGGTCGTAGTCAGGCAGCCAACTCTATTGACAAATTGCCGGATTCCGCGCGCACGGGTTGGCGTCGGCCGGGGGAGCGATCGCGAGAGCGCATACGCCTAGAGCGATTGCTGTGGCAAGGGAGAGCAGGACCATCTTCATCGTGTTTGGCTCCTTAGAGTTTCTGGTGCACCGAGGTTACAACCGTCAATGTCGCCCCATCCTTGGATGGAGCCCCCGAAGTTCGCGCTCCGGCGACGCTCAGGCATCGACAGGGGACGAAAGCCTAGTCGGAACGCCAAGCAGCCGACGACAGAGTGTCGGAGGTGGTCGATGATGGGAATGTGTATTCTCATCATAGTATATTATAGAATACACATTCTACATCGAGTCAACATCAAAATTCGGCTCAAGGGTGGCGTCTGTTCAGGCGCTGTGTACCGGAAGAAGCGGAATCTGCCTCGGCCCGGCGCGTACAAAGCTTGGTCTTGCCTTAGGCCGGCGGCCCCCGCATTTGCGGCAGAGGCGGCGAATTGCTATCTCCCTCGGGCATCGGGGGGAGCGAAGCTCTTGCGCATCGAAGTGATCTGCACCGGCGACGAGGTGCTGAGCGGCAAGACCGTCAACACCAATTTCAGCCGGCTCAGCCGGCGCCTGACCGAGCTCGGCATGCCGGTGGTGCGCGAAACCACGGTGGGCGACGACCGGGCGGAGCTCCGGGCCGCCTTCGACACCGCCGCCGGGCGGGCGGATGCGGTGATCGTGAACGGCGGGCTCGGCCCGACCGTGGACGACCTCAGCCAGGAGGTGGCGGCGGAAGCGGCGGGCGTGGCCCTTGGCCTCCGGCCCGAATGGCTTGAAAACATTCAGGCCTTCTACCGCCGGCGCAACCGCGAGATGCCGCCCAACAACCGCAAGCAGGCCATGCTGCCGGAGGGCGCGGAGCTGATCGACAACCCCGTCGGCACGGCCTGCGGCTTCGCGCTCGACATCGGCGCGGCGCGGTTCTTCTTCACCCCCGGCGTGCCCTCGGAACTCGACCGCATGGCGGAGCACGAACTGATCCCCCGCCTGCGCGCGATGAGCGGCATCGACGCCGTCATCCACCTCAAGCGCTTCCATTCCTTCGGGATCGGCGAGTCGCGCGCCGACCACCTGCTTGCCGGGATCGAGGCGATGGACGCGCAAGGCAGGGTCAAGCTCGGCTTCCAGTCGCACTACCCGCAGCTGGAGACCAAGCTCGCCGTCGCCGCGCCGACGACAGAAGCGGCGGCGGCGCTGCTGGAGCCCATCGAGGTGGAAGTGCGCGCGCGGCTCGGCCACTTCATCGTCGCCGAGGACGACGGCACGCTGGAGGGCGCGGTCCTCGACCTGCTGCGCGCCTCGGGCGGCACGCTCAGCGCGGTCGAGACCGGCTCGCAGGGCAGGCTCGGCGCGCGCCTGGCGGCGGCCGACGAGGAGGGCGGGGTCTTCCAGCGCGCGTCCTCGGGCAACAGCGCGGCCGCCGTGGCGCGGCCGCTGGGCCTGCCGGAGGACGCCTCGCCGGTCGAGCTCGCCGAGGGGGTGCGCCGGGCCGACGGGGCGACGCACGGCCTCGCCGCTGCCGTCGATCCGGGGACCGGGGAGGTGCGGATCGCGCTCGCCGGACCGGACGACGGCTTCGAGCGCCGCGCGCTGCTGATCGGCGGCCCGAGGCGGGCGCGGGAGGGCGGCGTCGAGCTCGCGCTCGACTGCCTGCGCCGCCGCCTGTCCGGAGCGCCGGCGGACCAACGGATCGATTTCGAGAAGGCCTGAGCGCGGGCTGCGCACGGGACCCCGAGGGAGCAAGTTCGATGAGCCTGGTGCTGTTTCTCCACGGCGAGCATTTCACCGCCATGGGCCGGCCGTTTCTCGACCGGCTGGGCGCGGGCCGTGAGCTCCATGCGCCGCTCCATCCCGGCTATGACGGCACGCCGCCGGACCCGGACTTCCGCACCGTGGACGACCTCGCCTACCGCTATCTCGACCTGCTGGAGGAGCTGGATGCGCGCGACGCGACCCTCGTCGGCGCCTCGCTCGGCGGGTGGGTGGCACTGGAGATGGCGGTGCGCGACCGCTCGCGAATCGGGCGGATGGCGCTGCTCGCCCCGGTCGGGGTCAAGCTCTCGGGGCGCGAGGAGCGGGACTTCGCCGACCTGCCCTTCATGCGCGAGGCGGAGGCGGCTCGCGCGCTCTTCCACGACCCCGCCCGCTGGGCGCCCGACCATGCCGCGCTCGACGAGGCGGCGGTGGAGGCGCTCGCGCTGGAGCGCCAGTGGGCGGCCTGGTACGGCTGGAAGCCCTACATGCACAACCCCTTGCTGGCGAAATGGCTGCACCGGGCCAGTGTGCGGACGCTGCTGCTCTGGGGCGGGAGCGACGGTTTCGCGGCGCCCGAATACGGCCGCAGGCTGGCGGCGCGGCTGCCCGACGCCCGGTTCGAGACGATCCCCGATGCCGGCCACTACCCCCATATCGAACGGGCCGACGCGGCCGCGGATGCGGTCCTGGCCTTTCTGGAGAGCGCATGATGCAGGTCTGGCATTTCAGCGAGATGGCCTACCACCCGGGCTGGGAGTTCCTGAACGAAGGGCTGCGCAACGTGATCCCGAGCCGGGTCTACGACCCGGAGGTCGGCGCCGACCTCTACCACCGCTATCTCGACGAATGGGCGCTCTGCGACCGGCTCGGCCTCAACATCATGGTGAACGAGCACCATGCGACGGCGACCTGCACCACCTCGGTCTGCACCATCCCGATGGCGATCCTGGCGCGGGAGACGCAGAAGGCGCGGCTGCTCTGCCTCGGCATGCCGATCGGCAACCGCATGGATGCGGTCCGGGTGGCCGAGGAATACGCCATGCTGGATGTCATCAGCCGCGGGCGCGTCGAGATGGGCTTCGTGAAGGGCGCGCCGTTCGAGATCAACCCCGCCAACTCCAATCCGGCGGAGCTGGAGGAGCGCTTCTGGGAGGCGCACGACCTCATCGTCAAAGCGATGACGACCCATGACGGCCCCTTCAACTGGGAGGGGCGGCACTACCACTACCGGGAGGTTAATGTCTGGCCGCGTCCCTGGCAGCAGCCGCACCCGCCGATCTGGATGACGGTGGCGAGCCCCGGCTCGGCAGCGCGGATCGGCCGCAAGGGCTATGTCATCGCGGCGCTGAACACGGGCTATATCCACACGCCCGTGGTCTATGGCGCCTACCGGGAGAGCGCCGCCGAAGCCGGCATCGCCGCCGGTCCGGACCGCTTCGCCTATCTCTGCATCGTCGGCGTCGGCGAGACGGAGGCCGAAGGCAGGCGGCGCGCGCACCAGATCCTCGACTACAGCCGCACCACGCCGCGCGTGCAGCCGCAGTTCTTCTATCCGCCCGGCTACTCGCCCGCCGGCCCGACGGCAGCCATGATCCGCAGCGCCGAACGCCTCATCCAGCGCCGCGACGGGTCGAGCT
>JAJECZ010000454.1 GCA_022821735.1 Alphaproteobacteria bacterium
AAGCCGCCGCCGCCACCGGAGGCGCGCCGCAGGGCGGCTGGGAGGCCTCGGGCGTCGCCATCGACAGCCGCACGATCTCGGCCGGCGACCTTTTCGTGGCCGTGGCCGGGCCGAACCATGACGGGCACTGCTTCGTCGGCCAGGCGCTGGAAGGCGGGGCAGCCGCAGCAATGGTGAGCCGCGACTGCGGCAGGGACGTGCCCTCGCTCCATGTCCCGGACACACGCGCAGGCCTGTATGCGCTCGCCCGCGCCGCGCGCGCCCGTTCCACGGCGCGCATTGCAGCCGTTACCGGCAGCGTCGGCAAGACCGGCTGCAAGGACCTGCTCTTCCATCTGCTCTCCCGCGCCGGCGCGACGGAAGCCAGCCGGGGCAATCTCAACAATGAGTGGGGCGCCCCGCTCTCCCTCGCCCGCCTGCCGCGCGAGGCGGCCTTCGCCGTCTTCGAGCTGGGCATGAACCATGCAGGCGAGATCGCGCCCCTTTCCCGCCTTGTCCGCCCGCACGCAGCGCTGGTGACCGCCATTGCGCCGGCGCATACAGCCTTTTTCGGCAGCCTAGCCGAAGTCGCCGACGCGAAGGCCGAGATCTTCGAGGGGCTGGAGCCCGGCGGCACTGCCGTGCTCAACGCCGACACCCCCCACATCGAACGCCTCGAGGCCGCCGCCGGGCGCGCCGGCGCCGATGTTCTGCGGTTCTCCCGCAAGGCGGGCGACGCGGTCCTGATCCATGCCGCTCTCGATGCGTCCGGCAGCGACATCGCGGCTGAGGTCCGCGGCAAGCGGTTCGACTTCCGGCTGGGCGCCCCGGGCGCGCACTGGGCGCTCAACGCGCTCGGCGTGCTGCTTGTGCTGGACGTCTTCGGCGTCGTCCCCGATCCGGAGGTGCTGGAGGCATTCCGCCCCCCTGCCGGCCGCGGCGCCCGGCGGACCTTGGGCGGCTGGACGCTGATCGACGAAAGCTACAATGCGAGTCCCGCCGCGATGAACGCCGCCCTCGGCGTGCTCGGCCTCGCCGAACCCGGCCCCGGCGGACGGCGGATCGCCGTTCTGGGCGACATGCTGGAACTCGGCGCGGATGCAGGCCCCGCGCATGCCGGCCTCGTGGGACCGGTCGAAGAGGCGGCGGTCGATCTGGTCTTCGCCGCCGGGCCCGAAATGCGCCGGCTCTTCGAGCGCCTGCCGCCGGGCCGGCGGGGCGCGCACCGCGCGGATACCGCTGCACTCGCCCTGTCGGTCGCGGAAGCTGTGGCACCCGGCGACATCGTGCTGGTCAAGGGCTCGCTCGGCATGGGCATGAAGACCGTCATCGAGGCGCTGGAACAGCGCGCAGAGGCAGGAGGTTGAGCGCCCATGCTTTACAACCTCCTCGTACCGCTGGCCGAAGATTTCCAGCTCTTCAACCTGTTCCGCTACATCACCTTCCGGTCCGGCGCCGCGACCCTGACCGCGCTGGCGCTGAGCTTCCTGCTCGCCCCGGGAATGATCGCATGGCTGCGCGCCCGGCAGGCCAACGGCCAGCCGATCCGCGAGGACGGCCCGAAGTCGCATCTGGAGACCAAGCGCGGCACGCCGACCATGGGCGGCGCACTGATCCTGACGGCGCTTGTCGCCAGCACGCTGCTCTGGGCCGACCTCTCCAATCCCTATGTGTGGATCGTGCTGGCGGTCACACTCTGCTTCGGCCTTGTCGGCTTCGCGGACGACTTCCTGAAGCTCGCACGCAGCAGCAGCCGCGGCCTCCCCGGCAAGGCGAAGCTTGCTGTCCAGGTCGCAGTGAGCGCGGCGGCTGCCGTCGCAGCGGCGGAAATTGTCGGCGCGCCGCTCGGCTACGGGCTTGCCATCCCGGTGTTCAAGGACCTCGTGATCGACCTCGGCTGGCTCGCCGTGCCCTTCGCCGTTCTGGTGATGACCGGGGCGTCGAACGCGGTCAATCTCACCGACGGGCTCGACGGCCTCGCGATCGTTCCGGTCATGATCGCTGCCGGCTGCTTCGGCTTCATCGCCTATCTCGCGGGCCACACCGTGTTTGCGGAATATCTGCAGATCCATCCGGTCCCCGGCGCCGGCGAGCTTTCGGTGCTTCTCGGCGCGCTTGTCGGCGCCTCCCTCGGTTTCCTCTGGTACAACGCGCCGCCGGCCATGGTGTTCATGGGCGATACGGGCTCGCTTGCCTGCGGCGGCACGCTCGGCTCCGTGGCCGTCATCACCAAGCACGAGCTGGTACTCGCCATCGTCGGCGGGCTGTTCGTGCTCGAGGCCGTCTCGGTGATCGTCCAGGTGGCCTCGTTCAAGCTCACCGGCAAGCGCGTTTTCCGCATGGCACCGCTGCACCACCACTTCGAGCAGAAGGGGTGGAAGGAGCCGACCATCGTCATCCGCTTCTGGATCATCGCCGTCGTTCTGGCGCTGGCCGGGCTCGCGACGCTGAAGCTCAGATGATTCCGCTGCCGGCATATCGGGGCGCCGAAGTGGGCGTCATGGGGCTCGGACGGTCCGGACGGGCGGCGGCAGCGGCCTTTGCAGCTGCCGGCGCGCATCTCCATGTATGGGACGACCGCAAGGACCTGTGCAGAGAATTCGGCGAAGCGCAGCCCTTCGATCCTTCCGGGCTGGACCGGCTGGTCTGGAGCCCGGGCATCCCGCACCTCCATCCGCGCCCGCACCCGCTGGCCGTCCGGGCGGACGCCGCGAGCGTCCGGCCCGTCGCGGACATCTCCCTGCTCGTCGAAGCCATGCCCGGCTGCCGTTTCGTCGGCGTCACGGGCACCAACGGCAAATCCACCGTGACAGCCCTCATGGGACATGCGCTCGGCAGGCTGCGACTGCCCCATGCCGTCGGCGGCAATCTCGGCCCGGCAGCGCTCGGCCTGCCGGCGCTCGGCCCGGGCGGCGTGTATGTCCTCGAGCTTTCCTCCTACCAGCTCGCGCTCCTGCCGCGCCCGGCCTTCGATGTGGCGGTGCTGCTGAATATCGCCGCCGACCATCTCGACCGCCACGGCGGCATGCACCGCTATGCCGCCGACAAGGCGCGCATCTTCGAGAACCGGGCAGCCGCCATTGTCGGCGAGAGCGACCCGTGGTGCCGCCGGCTGGCGCGGCGCCTGCGGGCGGAAGGCCGGATCGTTACCGCAATCGGCGACGACGGCCCGTCCCTTCCCGGCCTGCCGGGCCCCCACAACCGCCGCAATGCCGCCGCCGCGCTGGCAGGGCTCGAAGCCCTCGGCATAGGCCGCCGGGGCGCGCTCAACGCCATGTCCGGATTCCAGGGCCTGCCTCACCGCATGGAGACAGTAGGCGAGATCGGCGGCGTCCGTTACGTGAACGACAGCAAGGCGACCAACCCGGAATCGGCGGCCTTCGCGCTCGCCAGCTTCGAGCGCGTGCGCTGGATCGCCGGCGGACAGGCGAAGACGGACGACCTCGACGCGCTCCGGCCCTGGTTCGGCCGGATTGCGAAGGCCTATCTCATCGGCGCGTCGCAGGTTCCGTTTGCGCAGGCGCTCTCGGGCCATGCTGCCTGCGAATGCCTGGGCGACCTCGACGCGGCGCTGGCGGCCGCCCATCGCGATGCACGGCCGGGCGAAGTCGTGCTGCTCGCGCCTGCGGCAGCATCCTTCGACCAGTGGGACAGTTTCGAGGCGCGCGGCGACGCCTTTCGCAAGGGCGTGCGCGGGCTCTCGGGAGGCGCGGCATGAGCGTCCTGCCGCGCACCGACAGAAGCTGGACCGCCCAATGGGTCTGGACCGTCGACCGGGTGACGGTCGGCGCCGTGGCGGCGCTAGTCGTCTTCGGCCTCGTCCTGATCGCGACGGCAGGACCGGCCGTCGCTGAGCTGAACGGCTCCCCCCGCTTCCACTTCCTGTTCAAGCACGCCCTGTTCCTGCCGGTGGCGATCGCCCTGCTGGCGGGCTGCGCGCTGCTGAGCCCCGTCCAAGTGCTCCAGACCGCCGGCCTGGTGTGCGCCGGCGCGCTGCTGCTGACGCTTTTCACGGCTCTTGTCGGGCCGGAGAACAAAGGCGCCCAGCGCTGGCTCTCGCTCGGCTTCATCGGCTTGCAGCCCTCGGAATTCCTGAAACCGGGCATGGTCGTGGTTTCCGCCTGGCTGTTCGCGCATTACCGCATCGTCGTCGGCTCGCGCGCGCTCTGGATTGCGGCCGGGCTGCTGGTTGCCGTCGCCGGCGCGCTGTTGCTGCAACCCGATGTCGGCATGACCTTCATGGTCGTCTCGGTCTGGTTCGGGCAGTTCGCGCTTGCCGGTATGCCTCTTCCGGCACTGGCGGGCCTCGTTCTAGTCGCCGGCGTCGGCGGCGTCGTTGCCTATTTCGGCTTCAGCCACGTCTCGAACCGCGTCGATACCTTCATCAACGGCGTCGGCGGGGACCGCTACCAGATCGGGCGGTCGCTCGAGTCCTTCAAGCAGGGCGGGATCGCCGGGCAGGGCCCCGGCGAAGGCACGATCAAGGAAACCCTTCCGGACGCCCATGCCGATTTCATCTTCGCCGTCCTGGGCGAGGAATTCGGCCTGCTGGTCTGCATCGCCGTGCTCGGGCTCTACGGCCTGATCGTCTGCCGGGGCGCGTTCCGCCTGATGGCGGAAGAGAACCTGTTCGCCTTCCTGGCCGTCTCCGGGCTGCTTGCGAGTTTCGGGCTCCAGGCATTCATCAACATGGCCTCGGCGCTGGAGGTGATCCCGACCAAGGGCACCACCCTGCCTTTCCTCAGCTATGGCGGCTCGTCGCTGTTCGCCGCCTCGATCACGCTCGGCTTCGTCCTCGCGCTCAACCGCCGCCGGGACGGGCAGGCGGAGGTGTTGTGATGGCCGGCCCGATCGCCATCGCCGCAGGCGGCACGGGAGGCCATGTGTTTCCCGCCCGTGCCTTCGCCGCCCGCCTTGCCGCGCGCGGCGAGGCAGCCATCGCCGTCACCGACAGCCGCGGCGCCGCGTTCGCCGGGGACGCGCCGGTGCATACCATCCGCGCCGGACCACCCCGCAGCCTGCGAGGCGCCGTGCAGCTCGGACTCGGCATCTTCGACGCCCGCAAGGTGCTCGCGAAGACGCGGTCGCGCGCGGTCGTCGGCTTCGGGGGCTATCCTTCCGCGCCGACGGTGGTCGCCGCCCGGTGGCTCGGGCTGACCACCGTGCTGCACGAGCAGAACGCCCTACTCGGCAGGACCAACCGGCTGCTGGCCCGCGGCAGGGTTAAGGTCGCCGCCAGCTATCCCGGCATGGGCGACCGCCTGGTCGGCAATCCCGTCCGGCCCGAGATCGCGGCGCTGCGTGACCGGCCCTATGCGCCTCCCGCGCCGGGTGAGCAGTTGAAGGTGCTGGTGTTCGGCGGAAGCCAGGGCGCACGCATCTTCTCCGAGGTGCTGCCGGAGGCCCTGGGCCCCCTTGCCGGCCGCGTCGCCGTGCGCCAGCAATGCCGGGCGGAAGACCTGGAGCCGGCGCACGACGCCTATCGCCGCGAGGGCGTCGAGGCACGCCTCGAACCGTTCATCGAAGACATGGCGGACGCGCTCGGCGAGGCGCATCTGGTCATCGCCAGGGCCGGAGCCTCCACGGTCGCCGAACTTGCTGCTGCGGGCCGGCCTGCGATCTTCGCGCCCTACCCCCATGCAACCGACGACCACCAGAGCGCCAATGCCCGCGCGGTCATAGAGGCCGGTGGCGGCTGGCTGGTCGCGGACCGGGACTTTACCCCCGACCGGCTGCGGGGCCTCGTCGAAGCCTGCCTGGCAGAGCCCGAGCGACTCGTCCGCGCGGCGGGCGGCGCGCGGCAATTCGGCAGACCGGACGCCGCCGACGCCCTGGCCGAATTCGTCCTGTCGGAAGTCCGGGAGGTAGCGGCATGAGACCCCTGCCCCTCCCCTTCGGGCCGCTCCACTTCGTCGGGATCGGCGGTATCGGCATGAGCGGCATCGCAGAACTGCTGCACCGGCTCGGCTGCCCGGTCAGCGGCAGCGACGCCTCGGCGAGCGCCAACACGGCCCGGCTGGAAGCGCTCGGCCTGGCCGTCCGGATCGGCCATGAGGCCGCCAATCTCGGCGAGGCCGCGGCGGTCGTGGTGTCGACGGCCGTTCCGGAAGACAACCCCGAGCGGCAGGAGGCTCTCCGGCGCGGCGTTCCGGTCCTGCACCGCTCGGAGGTGCTGGCGGCCGTTGCGTCGCTGTCATGGCCGATTGCTGTCTCCGGCACGCACGGAAAGACCACGACCACCGCGATGATCGCCGCAGTGCTCGAAGCGGGCGGCCTGGACCCCACGGTCTCGATCGGCGGGGTTCTCGAAGGGATCGGCTCCAACGCGAAGCTTGGCAGTGGCCCATGGGCGGTGATCGAGGCGGACGAGAGCGACAGGTCCTTCCTCAACCTGCCGGCGACCCTGGCCGTGGTCACCAATATCGAAGCCGAGCATATGGAGCACTATCGCGGCCTCGCCGAAATCGAAGCCTGCTTCGCCGAGTTCGTCGGCTCGGTGCCTCCGTTCGGAAGCGCTGTTATCTCGGTGGACGGCGAAGGCGGGCGGCGACTGGCGGAGAGATGCCGGCGGCCGGTCCTTCGCTACGGGTTCGCGCCCGACGCCGATATTCGCGGCCGCGCCCTGACGCTGGAGCCCACCGGCAGCAGGCTGGACGTGTCGGGCCTGATGGATCTCGAAAGCCTCCGGGTCGGCGTGCCCGGACGCCACAATGCGGAGAACGCGCTGGCGGCGGTATCGGTCGGCCATCTCCTGGGCCTGCCGGAGGACGCCATTCGCCGCGCGCTTGCGGAGTTCCGCGGCGTCGAGCGCCGGTTCACGCTCGCCGGCGAGGTCGATGGCGTGCGCATCATCGACGACTACGCCCACCATCCGACCGAGATTGCGGCCGTGCTCGCCACGGCCCGGCTGGCCGGGTGCGGGCGGATCATGGCGGTCATGCAGCCCCACCGCTACACCCGCCTGAACGCCCTGCTCGACGAATTCGCGCACTGCTTCTCAGAGGCCGACAAGGTGCTGATCGCGCCCGTCTATGCCGCAGGAGAGCCCCCGATCGCGGGCGCAAACCGGGATGCGCTGGTAGCTGCGGCGCGGGCCGGCGGGCACCGGGATGTAGCGGCGATAGACGGCCCCGACGACCTGGCGGTCTGCGCCGGATCATGGGCCGCACCGGGCGACACCATCGTCTGCCTCGGCGCAGGCTCCATCACGGCCTGGGCGCACGCCCTGCCGGACACGCTCCGGGAGGCCCGGAAATGACCCCGCGCTTCCCCCTGCCCTGCATACGCGGGCGCATGACCCGCTCGGCGCCGCTCGACCGGATCACCTGGTTCCGGGTCGGCGGGCCCGCCGAGGCGATGGCCCGCCCCGTGGACCGGGCCGATTTGCAGGTCCTGCTGGCGGGACTCCCCGAAGACGTGCCGTTGACGGTGCTGGGAGTCGCTTCCAACACGCTGGTCCGGGACGGTGGCATAGACGGTCTCGTTCTGCGCCTCGGACGCGGCTTCACCGACGTCCGGGCCGAGGGCGAAGCCGTTGCTGCCGGGGCGGCCGCGCTTTGCGCCAATGTCGCCCGCGCGGCAGCCGACACCGGGCTCGGAGGACTCGAATTCCTGTCCGGCATACCGGGCACGGTCGGCGGCGCACTCGCCATGAATGCCGGCGCCTACGGCCGCGAAACCGCCGATGTACTGATCGACGCCGACACGATGACGCGCCGGGGCGAGGTCGAGCGGCTCTTCAACGCGGACTTCGGTTTCCAGTACCGAGGAAACGGGCTGGAGAAGGACCGCATTTTCCTCTCGGCCCGTTTCCGGGGCGTCCGGCGTCCTCCCGACGAGATTCGCGCCGCCATGGCGGAGATCGCCGCCGCGCGCGAAGCGAGCCAGCCGATCCGTACGCGCACGGGCGGCTCCACCTTCCGCAATCCCGCGGGTGCCAAGGCCTGGGAACTGATCGAACGGGCCGGCTGCCGGGGGCTGGAGCGGGGCGGAGCGAAGGTCTCCGACATGCATTGCAACTTCCTGGTGAACACCGGCTCGGCAAGCGCCGCCGATCTGGAAGACCTTGCCGAGGACGTGCGTGCACGCGTGCTTGCGGCCACGGGCGTCGGCCTCGAATGGGAGATCGAGCGCGTCGGGCGGCGGGGAGCGCCCCCGGCATGAACAGGGTCGCGGTTCTCATGGGCGGCGTTTCCGTCGAGCGCGAGGTCTCGCTGGTGACCGGGCAGGCCGTGTGCGAAGCGCTGGCAAAACTTGGTTACTGCGTCGATCCCATCGATGTCGGAGCTGATATCGCGGCCCTGGCGGGGCGCCTTACGCCCGTGCCCGATGCGGCGTTCAACGCCCTTCACGGGCGCTTCGGCGAGGACGGCTGCATCCAGGGCCTGCTGGAACTGATGGGAATTCCCTACACCCATTCCGGCATTCGCGCCTCCGCTCTCGCCATGGACAAGGCGGCGTCGAAGGCCGTCTTCCGGACAGCCGGCATCTCCGTGCCGGAAGGCGCGGTGGTGCCCTGCGAGGACGCGCACGACACGATGCCCGCGCCCTATGTGATCAAGCCGATCGCAGAGGGATCGAGCGTTGGCGTCATCATTGTCGAGGAAGGCTCCAACGCGGTTCCCCTGACGGCGGAGACCTGGCCGTTCGGCGCGAAGGCACTGGTCGAGCGATACATTCCGGGGCGCGAACTCACCGTTGCGGTAAACGACGGCCGGGCGCTGGGCGTGCTCGAAATCCGCCCCTACCAGGGCTTTTACGACTACGACACGAAATATACCGAGGCGCGGGCCGACCACCTGATCCCCGCCCCGGTCGATGACGGGGTGGCGGCCCAGGCGCTCGACATGGCCGAACGCGCCCACATGGCGCTCGGCTGCCGGTCGGTCACGCGCGCCGACTTCCGGTACGACGAGCAGGATGGCGGGCTCTACCTGCTGGAGATCAATACCCAGCCGGGCCTGACGCCGCTCTCTCTGGTGCCGGAAATTGCCGCTTATGCGGGCATCGATTTCCCGAGCCTCGTGCAACTGATGACGGAGGCGGCGCGATGCGATTTCTGAAGGGCCGGCCGGGCCGGCGACGCCTTTGGCGCCTGGGGGCGGTGCTGCTGCTTGCCGCAGTGGCTGCGGCCGCCTACCGCACGGCCGAGACCGAATGGGCCGCCCGCCATATCCGGACCGCCATGGACCGGGCGCTCGCCCTGTCGGCCCGCGCCGGATTCGGGGTTCGCGACGTGATGGTCATCGGCCGCGAGCGGACAAGCCGCGAGGAAGTCCGCAGCGCGGTCGGCGCCGTCGCCGGATCGCCCATTCTCGCGGTGGATATCCGCGCCGCGCGAATGCGCGTCGAGGCATTGCCCTGGGTCCAGGAGGCCGAAGTCGAACGGGCGCTTCCCGACATACTGGTCGTTCGCCTGATCGAGCGCGAAACGCTGGCGGTCTGGGACCGGGGCAATGGCTTTGCGGTCGTCGATGAGAGAGGCAAGTCCATCGCCGCCGCGGACCCGCGCGCCTATGCCGACCTGCCCGTGATCCGCGGCGACGGCGCCGCGGGCGCCGCGCCCGCCGTGCTTGCCATGCTGCGGAAGGAACGCGACATCGCGCGGCGCATCACCGGGCTTTCCTACGTGTCGGGGCGGCGCTGGAACGTTCACCTCGACTGGCGAATCGAAATAAAGCTGCCGGAAGAAGGCGCCGAGGCCGCGTGGGCGCGTCTGGCTCAGATAGACCGGGAACGGCAGCTGCTGGACGGCGACATCGCCCATATCGACATGCGTTTCGACGGCCGAATGGTTCTGCGCATGGCCGGAAACGCTACCGCGGAACGGAGCTGAAGCCATGGCGCGGGAGAACATCGTCGCAGCGCTCGATGTCGGCAGCACCAAAATCTGCTGCTTCATCGCCAGGGTCTCCGAAGAGGGGCGTTACGACGTTATCGGCATCGGTGACCGCGCATCGCGCGGCATCCTCGAAGGGGCGGTCGTCGATATCCACGCCGCCGGCCAAGCCATCGCCATGGCGGTTTCGCAGGCCGAACGGATGGCCGGGGTCGAAGTCCAGCAGATTCATGTGGCGACCAGCGGGGGGCGCCCCGCGAGCCAGCGCATTCGCGTCGAACTCCCGGTTGCCGGGCCGAGGATCGTTCCCGCCGATATTCGCGGGATCCAGAACGCCGCCTATGCGCGCATCGACAGCAAGGATCGCCGCCTGCTCCTGGTCCGGCCGCTGGACTACGCGGTAGACGGCGTGGACGGCATCGAAAACCCGCTCGGCATGTATGGCAGCCGCGTCGGCATCGACCTGCATGCGATCACCGCCGAAGCCGGGCCGATCGCGAACCTCGAAGCTTGCGTCAAGGCGGCCCATGTCGATGTCGCCGGGATACTCCCGGCGCCCTACACGGCCGGCCTGGCGGTGCTTGGCGAAGAGGACCGCGAACTCGGCATAGCGGTGGCGGACATGGGCGGCGGGACCACGGGGATCGCCGTCTTCAACAACCGCGGCGTGACATTCGTGGATGTGTTGAAGAAGGGCGGCGCGCGGCTGACCGAAGATGTCGCATACGCGTTCTCGCTCAGCTTCCGCGAGGCGGAGGAAATCAAGGTGAAGGAAGCAAGCTGCCTGAGCGGCTCGCCCTTCGAGACGGATTCACTGCAAGGGTCCGGCGCGGAAGAGAGTTTCCGAAAGAACGGGCACCATGTGGTGCCGCCCTATTTGAGGCAGATCGTCACCCCGCGAACGGAACAGACCTTCGAGCGCGTTCGCGCCCGCCTGGACGAAACCTATGCCCGCCTGGAAGCGGGCCGGCGGGTCGTCCTCACCGGCGGAGCGAGCCAGCTGGTCGGCGCCTCGCGACTGGGCGAGCTGATCCTGGAACGACAGGTCCGCACCGGAACGGTCGGGGCGCCCTTCCGAATTGCCGAATCGCGGACCGGTCCGGCCTACGCCGCCTGCGCCGGCCTGCTCGTCCACGCCGGCGGCGGGAATGCGGTGGCGACATTGACCATGCCGAACCTGACTCCCTCCTCCACCCATCTGTTCGGCCGCTTCGGCGCGTGGATGCGCCAGCACATATGACTTGCAAACCCCTGCCAGCACGACGTCCAGACAGGAGAACCCGATGAGCACGATCAACTTCCACTCTCCGCCCGACTATGTCGAGATGAGGCCGCGAATCACGGTCATCGGGGTCGGCGGAGCGGGAGGCAATGCGGTCAACAACATGATCCGCTCCGACCTCCAGGGTGTCGAGTTCCTCGTCGCCAATACCGACGCTCAGGCACTCGGCCTGTCCGACGCTCCGAACCGCATCCGGCTCGGCGCCAACCTGACCAACGGTCTCGGCGCCGGCGCCGAACCGGATATCGGTCGCGCGGCCGCCGAGGAAGCGCTGGACGAAGTCATGGCGGAAGTCGAAGGCTGCCACATGCTCTTTATCACCGCCGGCATGGGCGGCGGTACCGGCACCGGCGCCGCCCCGGTCATCGCGAGGGCGGCGCGAGAGCACGGCGTGCTGACGGTGGGCGTCGTCACCAAGCCCTTCAATTTCGAGGGCACGCGCCGGATGCGCGCCGCCGAGAACGGCATCGAGGAACTGGCCAAGTTCGTCGACACGCTGATCGTCATTCCGAACCAGAACCTGTTCCAAGTCGCCGACCCGCGGACGACGCTCGCCGAAGCGTTCCAGATGGCGGACGAGGTGCTGCAGTCGGGTGTGCGCGGCGTGACCGACCTGATGATCAAGCCGGGCCTGGTGAACCTCGACTTCGCCGACATACGCTCCGTCATGCGCGAGATGGGCAAGGCGATGATGGGCACCGGCGAAGCCGACGGAGAAACCCGGGCCATCGACGCCGCCGAGGCCGCCATCGACAACCCGCTTCTGGACGACACGTCCATGCGGGGCGCACAGGCGGTGCTCATCAACATCACGGGCGGCTTCGACATGGGCCTGCTGGAAGTGGACGAGGCCGCCAACCGCATCCGCCGCGAGGTGGACGAAAACGCCAATATCGTGTTCGGCTCGACGCTCGACGAGGGCATGAACAACAAGATGCGCGTGTCCGTGGTCGCAACGGGCATCGACACCGAATTCAAGCGCGTGACCGACCCGGTCGCCTCGACTGCCGCGGCCGATCCGCTGCCGGCGGAAGAGGACATGGCGGAACCGGCCGCAGAGGAGGAGCCGGCGGGTGTCCCGGAGGAGCCGGCCGAGGAGGTAGCGGCGGCCGGCGGGGAAGAGGCCCCGGAAGAGGCCGCGGCCGGGGCTGCGGACCAGCCGGAGGAAAAGGCGGAAGAAGAAGCGGAGGCGCCGGAGGCCCTGCCCGCCGCCGCGCAGGCGGACGATCCCGAGCCGGTGCCGGCCCGTACGGCCATCGGCAGGCCCTTCCTGCCGGAAGGAGTGGCCCAGCCGCGCAAGACGCGGCTGTTCGGCACGCCGCCCGCCGCCGCCAGGGCGGAGGAGACGCCGACGGCGCCCCCGCCGGCGCCGCAGCGGCGCGGCTGGTTCGGTCTGCCCGGCCTCCTGGGACGGGAAACCGAAGAAACGTCCAGGGAGCCTTCCGTTCTGGATGTGAGCATCGGCAGCGGCAATGCGGTGCCGGCTCCTGCGGAAGACGACGAGCAACTGAACATCCCGGCCTTCCTCAAGCGGCAGGCCAACTGACGGCCGGGGGGCGCTCAGGGGGCGAATTCGGCGCGCGCATAGCCCTGCAGGTAGAGCAGGGCGGCGAGACCGGCCCGGTCCACCCGGACGCGGGCCCGCGCCGCCACGGCGGGCTTCGCGCGGAAGGCGACGCCCAGCCCGGCGGCGGCCAGCATGGCGAGGTCGTTGGCCCCGTCGCCGACCGCGAGCGTCTCGCCGGGCGCCAGCCCGAGCGCCGTCCGGCGGTCCTCCAGCGCGCGCCGCTTGGCGTCCCGGCCGAGGATCGGCTCCACCACCCGGCCGGTCAGCCGGCCGTCCCGCACCTCCAGCCGGTTGGCCTGCACCTCGTCGAAACCGAGCCGCGCGCCCACCGGCTCCGCGAACAGGGTGAAGCCGCCGGACACCAGCATGCAGTGGGCGCCCGAAGCGCGCATCGTCGCGACGGCCGCGCGCGCCCCCGGCATGAAGCTGAGGCGCGCGAGCACCCGCTCCGCCGCCGCCAGCGGCAGCCCGGCCAGCAGGCCGACCCGCTCGCGGACCGCGGCCTCGAAGTCCAGCTCGCCGTTCATCGCCCGCGCCGTGATCGCGGCGACCCGCCCGTCGACACCGGCCTCCGCCGCCAGTTCGTCCAGCGTTTCCCCGGCGACCATGGTGGAGTCCATGTCGGCGATGAGCAGGCGCTTCTTCCGCCCGCGCGCCGGCAGCACGGCCCAGTCGATCCCCGTCTCGCCGGGTTCGGCATCGGGCGCGGCCACCGCCATCTCGACCGCATCGGGCCCGAGCCGGCGCACCGGGCCCGCCTTGAGCCGCCCGGCAAGGCGCGCGACAATCGCCTCGTCCAGCGCCCCGCCTTCCGGCGCCATCGCCACGGCCACCCAGTCCATGCCCGTTTCCTGCGACATGCCGCCCATCATCGTCATTGCGGGCCCGACGGCGAGCGGCAAATCGAAGCTGGCGCTCGAAATGGCGGCCGCGCTCGGCGGGGCGGTCGTGAATGCCGACAGCATGCAGGTCTATCGCGAATTGCGGGTCCTGACCGCGCGGCCGGGGCCGGCGGAGGAGGAACGCGCGCCGCACCGGCTCTACGGCGTCATGCCCGCATGGGAGCGCTGCTCCGCCGCGCGCTGGCGGGAGATGGCGCTGGCCGCGCTGGCCGGGGAGGAGGCGCGTCCCGCCATTCTCTGCGGCGGCACCGGCTTCTATATCGAGGCGCTGCTGCACGGCCTTTCCGACATGCCCGATACGGCGCCCGGCATCGAGGCCGCCGCCCGCGCGCGCCGCGAGGCGCTGGGGGCGGAGGGCTTCCACCGCGAAGTGGCGGCGCGCGACCCGGAACTCGCCCGGCGCGTGCCGCCCGGCGACCGGCAGCGGCTGCTGAGGGCCTGGGCGGTATTCGAGGCGACCGGCAGGCCGCTCTCCGAATGGCAGGCCGGGCCGCGCCCTGCCCCGCTCAGGGCCTGGACCATCCTCCTCGACCCGCCGCGCGAGCGGCTGCGGGCGCGCATCGAGGCGCGGTTTCGCGCCATGCTGGCGGCCGGCGCGCTGGAGGAAGCGGACCGGCTCCGGGGCCTCGACCCGGACCTGCCGGCGATGAAGGCGCTGGGGCTGCCGGAACTTCACGCCCATCTCGCCGGGGAGATCGCGCTGGAGGAGGCGGAAAAGCGCGCGGTCTTCGCCACGCGCCGTTTCGCCAAACGCCAGCGCACCTGGTTCCGCAACCGCTTCCGCGCCGACGCCGTCTTCCGGCAGGACCGGCCTCCCGACCTGCTGGCCGCCGCAATGCGGGCATTGCCGGTCCGGTTCCGGCCGGGGGGTTGACACCGGGCGGTACAGTTCCTATTTTGTTCCTGAAACTCCATCCGCGGGGGAGACCATGACCTGAGCGCCATGCGGCCGCGCGCCGCCATCGAGAGGACCGGAGCTGAAGGGGTGCGTCCCGGCACACAGGCGAAGTGCGCGCGCAATCCGCGATTCCGCCGCCGATAACCGCCGGTCCTGGAACGCCGCACCCGCCCCGCCGGCCGCCGGCGTATCGCTCAACATGGCCATCCCCGAAAACCCCCGGACAACAGCCCGGCGCCCGCCGTACCGCCCGGGTTGGCGGGCGTCCCCCCATTCGTCACCCCGGACCGCCGGCCGCGATTCCCCTCTCCCCGCGTGCGGGGAGAGGATGGGAGAGGGGGCCGGCCGCCAGGCCAGCGGGCGGAGCCCCGTCAGGCGGCCGCGCAAGTGAGCAACCGGATAGATGGGTAACACTATAGACCGGTTACATGGGTAACAGTTTTCTGCGTTTGTTTGCCTTCCGCGCGGCCCGGCCGGGCCGCGCGGAAGGCGTGAAGTTTTTTCGTCCGGCGGTCGATGATGCCCA
>JAJECZ010000443.1 GCA_022821735.1 Alphaproteobacteria bacterium
TCCGCGCGCCCGACGATGATGCCGGCCTGCGGCCCGCCCAGCAGCTTGTCGCCGCTGAAGGTGACGAGCCCGGCCCCGGCGGCGAGCGCCTGGCCCGGCATCGGTTCCTGCGGCAGCCCGTAGCGCGCGAGATCGACAAGCTGCCCCGCGCCCAGATCGACCGCATAGGGCACGCCCGCCGCCTCCGCGATACGGGCCAGGCGGTCGTCCGGCACCGACGCCGTAAAGCCGACGACCTCATAGTTGGAGGTATGCACCTTCATCACGCAGCCGGTGTCCGGACCGATGGCGGCCTCGAAGTCGCTGGCATGCGTGCGGTTGGTCGTGCCGACCTCGACCATGCGGGCGCCGGCGCGGGCCATGATCTCCGGCATGCGGAAGGAGCCGCCGATCTCGACCAGCTCGCCGCGCGAAACCAGCGCGTCGCGCCCCGCCGAGAGGCTGTTCAGCACCAGCAGGACGGCGGCGGCGTTGTTGTTGACCGCCAGCGCCGCTTCCGCGCCGGTGAGTTCCGTCAGCAGCGCCTCAACATGGGAGTCCCGATCCCCCCGCCGGCCGGTCTCCAGATCGTATTCGAGGTTGCAATTGCCGGCAACCTCCGCGATTGCGGCGACCGCCTCCGGCGGGAGCGGCGCCCTGCCGAGGTTTGTGTGGAGCACCACGCCGGTCAGGTTGAACACCCGCCGGAGCGAAGGCCGCCCCCGCGCCTCGATATACGCCGCCGCCGCCGGGCCGAGCGACGAGGGATCGAGCGCGCCGCCGGCCCCGAGTGCCCGCCGCGCATCCGCGAGCGCCTGCCGCGCGCCCGCCAGCGCTTCGGCCCGCCCGTATTCCGCGGCCGCCGCGGCAAGAGCGGGGTCTTCAAGCAGGCGGTCCACGGAAGGCAGGACCGAGAAATCCGGGCTCGCCATCCTTCAAAGACCCCTGCGCCTTGCCACCCAAGCCATCGCCGAACGCTTTCCCTTCGGCCGCCGCGCCTGCGGCAACCGGCCGGCTACCTTATCCCCGCCGCGCCCGCTGCGACACCAAAGGTGGCCTTCTCTATCATTTTTTGCTTGGACTCAGCGCGCGGCTTGGCTACCAAGCCTCTCCGCATATGCCTCAGACATCGCGACCGTAATCGACCGATCGGAGCGTTCGCACTCACCCAGGGGGAGACCGAAGTCATGGCCGGCGCCCTACCGGATGTTGCGCAGCACGACACCTTCCCGAAGCTGCTCCGTTACAACGCCGAACATCGCGCATCGCTGGCCGCCGTCCGCGAGAAGGACCTCGGCATCTGGCAGACCTGGAACTGGGCCGACTTCCGCGACGCGGTGCGCAAGCTCGCGGGCGGCATGAAGGCGCTCGGCCTCAAGCGGGGCGAGAAGGTCGCCATCGTCGGCGACAACCGGCCGCGGCTCTATTTCGCCATGAGCGCCGCGCAGAGCCTCGGCGCCGTTCCCGTGCCGGTCTACCAGGACGCGGTGGCGGACGAGATGCGCTTCGTGCTGGACCACGCCGAAGCCGCATTCATCGTGGCGGAGGATCAGGAACAGGTCGACAAGGTCCTGTCGCAAAAGGAACACCTCCCGGCGCTCCGGACGATCATCTACGACGATTCGCGCGGCATGCGGGACTACAGCGAGCCGTTCCTGCACGCCTATGACGATGTCGTCGGCATGGGCGGGGAAGGCGGCTGGGACGAAGAGGTCGATCTCGGCAAGGGCAGCGACACCGCGATCATCCTCTACACCTCCGGCACCACCGGCACGCCGAAAGGCGTGGTGCTCTCCTACGACAATCTCGTGCTCTGCGCGAAGATCGGCGCGGACTTCGAGCATCTGCGCGAGGACGAGGTCGTGCTGGCCTATCTCCCGATGGCCTGGGTCGGCGACAATGTGCTCTCATACTGTCAGGCGCATCTGGTCGGCTTCTCCTTCGCCTGCCCGGAATCCCCGGAGACCGTGCCGCACGATTTGCGCGAGCTCGGACCGACCTATTTCTTCGCGCCGCCGCGTGTGTTCGAGAACCTGCTGACCCAGGTGACGATCCGCATGGAGGACGCGGCGCCGATCAAGCGGCGCCTGTTCCGGTTTTTCATGAATGTTGCTGAACGTGCGGGGGCGGACATTCTCGAAGGCCGGAAGGTCGGCCTTGCGGACCGGCTGCTTTATCGGATCGGCGAGTTCCTTGTGTACGGGCCGCTCAAGAACGTGCTGGGCCTCTCCCGGCTCCGGGTCGGCTACACCGCCGGCGAGGCCATCGGCCCGGAAATCTTTCGTTTCTTCCGCGCGCTGGGCATCAACCTCAAGCAGCTGTACGGCCAGACTGAGGCGAGCGTGTTCGTCACTATCCAGACCAATGACGATGTGCGTGCCGACAGCGTCGGGCCGCCGGCACCGGGCGTCGAATTGCGCATCACCGAGGAAGGCGAGGTGCTCTACCGGAGCCCCGGCGTCTTCCAGGAGTATTACAAGAACAGCGAGGCCACAGCCGAGACCAAGACCGGCGACGGCTGGGTCCACACCGGGGATGCGGGCGTGATCGACGGCGACGGGCATTTGCGGATCATCGACCGCGCCAAGGATGTCGGCCGGCTCGCCGACGGCACGCTCTTCGCGCCCAAATACCTGGAGAACAAGCTGAAATTCTACCCGAACATCCGCGAAGCGGTGACCTTCGGCCATGAGCGGGACTTCGTGACCGCGATGATCAATATCGACATGGAAGCAGTCGGCAACTGGGCCGAGAGGCGCAACATTCCCTATTCGAGCTATCAGGAGCTCGCCGCCCGGCCGGAGGTGCTCGACATCGTCGAGGGCCATGTTTCGGAGTTCAACGAGAGCCTCGCAGACGACCCGCAATTCGCCGGCTCGCAGATCCGCCGCTTCATCGTGCTGCACAAGATGCTGGACGCCGATGACGGCGAGCTCACCCGCACGCAGAAGGTCCGCCGCCGTTTCATCTTCGAGCGTTACGCCCCGGCCATCGATGCGCTGTATGGCGGCGAGGGCAATATCGTGCTGGAGACCCCGGTGACCTTCGAAGACGGCCGTTCGGGCACGATCACCGGCGACCTGGCCATCCGGGACGCCCGCGTCTCTGAGGCCGGCGGCGAAAGGACCGCTGCATGACGCGGCCGGGAGACATCCTGCTCAGCGTCAAGGACATTTCGCTGCGTTTCGGCGGCGTCCGGGCGCTGACGGATGTGAGCTTCGATATCCATGAGGGCGAAATCTTCGCCATCATCGGCCCCAACGGGGCCGGCAAGTCGTCGATGCTGAACTGCATCAACGGCTTCTACCACCCGCAGGAAGGCACCATCACCTTCAAGGGCGCCCAACGCCGCCAGATGCGCCCGCACGAGGCCGCCGCCCAGGGCATCAGCCGTACCTTCCAGAACATCGCGCTCTTCAAAGGCATGACGACGCTCGAGAACGTCATGACCGGGCGGATGCTCAAGATGCGGGCCTCCCTGGCGGAACAGGCGCTCTATATCGGCCGGGGCCGGCGCGAGGAAATCGAGCACCGCGAAAAGGTCGAGGAGGTGATCGACTTCCTGGAAATCCAATCGATTCGCAAGACGCCCGTCGGACGCCTGCCCTACGGCCTGCAGAAACGGGTGGAGCTGGCGCGCGCGCTGGCGGCGGAGCCGGAGCTGCTGCTGCTCGACGAGCCGATGGCGGGCATGAATGTCGAGGAAAAGGAGGACATGTGCCGCTTCGTGCTCTCCACGAACCATGAGCTCGGCACCACGATCGCGCTGATAGAGCATGACATGGGCGTCGTCATGGACCTGTCCGACCGGGTGGTGGTGCTCGACTACGGCAAGAAGCTCGCCGAAGGCACGCCGGACGAAGTCCGCGGCAACCAGGATGTCATCGACGCCTATCTGGGCGTGAGCCACGACTAGGACGGTTCGGCGATGGAAACCCTTTACCTCATCTTCATCGACCCGTTCGTCCAGATGGTCGTCGAACCGGCCTTCCTGGTGGAGGTGCTGATCGGCGGGCTGACTTCAGGCGTCATGTATTCGCTGGTGGCGCTCGGTTTCGTGCTGATCTTCAAGGCATCGGGCATCTTCAACTTCGCCCAGGGCATCTTCGTTCTGTTCGCGGCGCTGAACTTTGTCGGGCTGATGGACCTCGGCGTCCATCCGATCCTCGCTTTCGTCATCACGATCGGCATCATGACCGCGCTTGCGTTCGTCGTGGACCGGCTGGTGCTGCGGCCGCTGGTGAACCAGGACCCGATCATCCTGTTCATGGCGACCATCGGCATCGCCTTCTTCCTGGAAGGCTTCGGGGAGACGCTCTGGGGCGGCGATGTGCGCCCGGTCCGCGTCGGCATCCCGGACGAGGCGCTCTTCTGGGAGGCGGGCTTCGGCGAAATCCTGGTGCAGTCCGCCGACCTGTTCGCCGGCGTGATCGCAGCCTTCCTGGTTACCACGCTGGCGCTCTTTTTCCACTTCACGCCCGTCGGGCGGGCGCTGCGCGCGGTCGCCGACGACCACCAGGCGGCGCTCTCGGTCGGCATCCCGCTCAACAATATCTGGGTGATCGTCTGGGCGGTGGCCGGTTTCGTGGCACTCGCAGCCGGCATCATGTGGGGGGCCAAGCTCGGCGTGCAGTTCGCCCTGTCCACCATTGCGCTCAAGGCGTTGCCGGTCCTGATTCTCGGCGGTTTCACCTCGATCCCGGGCGCCATCATCGGCGGGCTGATCGTCGGCGCCGGCGAGAAGGTGTTCGAGAACTACTGGGGCGTTCCCCTGCTCGAGGGCGCGACGGAGGACTGGTTCGCCTATATCGTCGCCATGATCTTCCTGTTCTTCAGGCCGCAAGGCCTGTTCGGCGAGAAGATCATCGAACGGGTATGACCTGATGCTTTACCGCGAAGCCGGACAGTTCAAGACCAGCTACTCCGCCGACCAGGCGATGCTCACGATCCCGCTCGACCGCTGGTTCGTGTTCGCGTTGGCCGCCTTTGCGATCGTTGGAGTGCCGCTCCTCGCGAGCGAATATCTGATGGTCTCGATCCTGCTCCCGGTGCTGATCCTGTCGATCGCCGCGCTCGGCCTCAACATACTGACCGGCTATTGCGGCCAGCTCTCGCTGGGCACCGGAGCCTTTATGGCGGCGGGGGCCTATCTCGCCTACAAGATCGCGACCAATATCACCTGGCTGCCGATCTGGGTCGTCATCCCGCTGGCCGGGCTTTGTGCGGCCGCCATCGGCATCGCTTTCGGCCTGCCGAGCCTGCGCATCAAGGGCTTCTACCTCGCGGTCGCCACGCTGGCGGCGCAGTTCTTCCTGCTCTGGCTGTTCGTCAAGGTGCCGTGGTTCGTCAACGACTCGATTTCGGGCGTGCCGCCGGCGCCCCCGCGCACCGTCTTCGGCTTCCAGGTCACGGGCGCCGCGGCAGGCGATGAGGCGAAATACCTTTTCGTGCTGGCCTTCGTTATCGCGCTCGCCTGGATTGCGCGCAATCTGGCGCGTTCGCGCATCGGGCGGTCCTGGATGGCGATCCGGGACATGGACATCGCTGCCGAGCTGGTCGGCATCCGGCCGCTCCCGACGAAGCTCTCCGCCTTTGCGATTTCCAGCTTCTATTGCGGTGTCGCCGGCGCGCTCTGGGCCATGTGCTACATCAACTCCGTGGAGCCGACCGCCTTCGACATCAACCGCTCCTTCCAGGTGCTGTTCATGGTCATCGTCGGCGGTCTCGGCAGCGTGCTCGGTTCCTTCCTCGGGGCCGCGTTCATCTTCCTGCTTCCGATCTTCCTCAACAGCGCGCCGGGATGGTTCGGCTACTCCGTGGCGAGCGATACGATTACCCATATCGAGTTCATGCTGTTCGGCGTTCTCATCATCTTCTTCCTGATCGTCGAACCGCATGGTCTGGCGCGGCTCTGGCAGATTGCCAAGGAGAAGCTGCGCCTCTGGCCGTTTCCCTATTGACCGTGGCGGAAACCGGCCGCAATGCCGACGAGGCAGAAACCCAAGGGAGGTTCCCCATCATGCTCACGAAAAAACTGGTGACGGCCGGTGTGGCCGCAGCCATCGCGGCCGGCGCCATCGGCGTTGCCCAGGCCGAGGAAGGCCAGTTCATTCCCGCGCTCACTTACCGCACAGGCCCCTTCGCGCCCGGCGGTATTCCGACCGCTAACGGCTATGTCGATTATTTCCACCTCATCAACGAACGCGACGGCGGCGTCAACGGCGTCAAGTTCATCGTCGAGGAGTGCGAATACGGCTACAAGACCGACCGTGGCGTCGAATGCTACGACCGGCTGAAGGACAAGCACGGCGGCGCGACCGCCGTCAGCCCGTATTCCACCGGCACGACCTATGCGCTGATCGACAAGGCCACGGCCGACAAGATTCCGATCCTGTCGATGGGCTACGGTCGCACCAGCGCCGCTGACGGGCGGGTCTTCCCCTACGTCTTCAACTTCCCGGCAACCTACTGGAGCCAGGCCACGGCCGTCATCCAGTACATCGCCAACGAGATGGGCGGGCTTGAGGCGCTGAAGGGGCAACGGTTCGCTTTCATCTTCCTCGATCACCCTTACGGCAAAGAGCCGATCCCGACCTTCGACATCCTGGCCGAGAAGTTCGGCTTCACCTACGATAAGTATCCGGTTCCGTTCGCGACGGGAACCGAGCAGAAGTCGGTCTGGCTCCAGATCCGCCGCACCAAGCCGGCCTATATCATCATGTGGGGCTGGGGCGTGATGAACGCCACCGCCGTCAAGGAAGCCGCGAACATCAAGTTCGACATGAGCAAGTTCATCGGCAACTGGTGGTCCGCTTCCGAGCAGGATGTGCTGCCGGCCGGCGACGGCGCCATCGGCTACAAGGGCGCGACCTTCAACGGGGCCGGGACCGGCTACAAGATATTCGAGGACATGGAGGGTATGAGCGGCCTGAGCGACGACGGCGACAGGGGCACAGTGCTCTACAACCGCGGTATGGTGAACGCCGCCTATGTCGTGGAAGCGGTGCGGCTGGCCCAGGAGAAATACGGCAAGGGCAAGCGCGTCACCGGCGAACAGGTGCGCTGGGCATTTGAGAATCTCGATCTCAACGCAGAGGATATCGAGGGTCTCGGCCTGACGGGGCTGATGCCGACGACCAAGGTGACCTGCCTGAACCACGAGGGCACCAACCCGGCGATCCTGATCCAGCAGTGGAACGGCAAGGCATGGGAGATCATCACCGACTGGATCCCGGCGATGACCGATGTCGTGCGCCCGCTGATCGAGCAGGACGCGGCCCAATACGCGAAGGACAACAACATCACCCCGCGCACCTGCTCGTAGAGCGGCGCGGCCCCATTTGGCGGGAGAGGCCCGGAAGCTCATGAACGAGACCGTTGGCAACGTCCTCGAAGTCAACAATGTCGAGGTCATTTACGACCACGTCATCCTCGTGCTGAAGGGCGTCTCCCTCCACGTGCCGAAGGGGGGTATCGTTACCCTTCTCGGCGCGAACGGGGCCGGCAAGACGACAACCCTCAAGGCCGTCTCCAACCTGCTGCGCGCCGAGCGCGGCGAGGTCACCAAGGGCTCGATCCTCTATCGCGGCGAGCAGATCGACGCGCTGACGCCGACCGATCTCGTGCGCAAGGGCGTCATCCAGGTGATGGAAGGCCGCCATTGTTTCGAACATTTGACCGTCGAGGAAAACCTGCTGACAGGCGCCTATACGCGCCATGCCCGCCGGTCGGAACTTAACGACGACCTCGATGCGGTTTACGGATATTTCCCGGCTCTCAAGAGCCGGCGCAAGAGCCTCGCCGGCTATATTTCCGGCGGCGAGCAGCAGATGTGCGCCATCGGCCGCGCGCTCATGTCGAGGCCGCAGATGATCCTGCTGGATGAACCCTCCATGGGGCTCGCCCCGCAACTCGTCGAGCAGATCTTCGAGATCGTGAAGCGCATCAACGAAGAGGAAAACTGCTCGATCCTGCTGGCCGAGCAGAACACCAACATGGCGCTCAAATACGCCCATTACGGCTACATCCTGGAGAACGGACGCATCGTCATGGACGGCGAGGCCGCCGACCTTCGCGAGAACGAGGATGTCAAGGAGTTCTACCTCGGCATCAGCTCGACCGGGCGCAGGAGCTACCGGGACATCAAATTCTATCGTCGGCGCAAACGCTGGGTATGAGGGACCATGACCGCAAACGGCGACTTTTACGACAAGCTGGAGATTCGGGACCCGGAGCAGCGTGAGCGCGAACAATTCGGCGACTTGCGCGAGCTGATTGCGCTGGCGAAGCGCACGGCGCCTTACTGGCAGCGTGTCCTGGCCGACATCGAGGCCGGAGACATCGACTCCCGCGCCGCACTTGTTTCCTTGCCTGTCACCCGCAAGTCCGACCTGATGGAAGTGCAGGCGGCGGAACCGCCCTTCGGCGGCATGACGACCGTGCCCGTGGGCGAATTCCGCCGCGTGTTCCGGTCGCCGGGCCCGATCTGCGAGCCGATGGGTACCAGGCCCGACTGGTTCCGGGGCGCGCGCTCGCTTTACGCCGCCGGCTTCCGCAAGGGCGATGTGGTGCACAACACCTTCAGCTACCACTTCACGCCCGGCGCCTTCATGATGGAGAGCGCGGCCGAAGCGCTCGGCTGCACGGTGTTTCCCGGCGGCGTCGGCCAGACCGAACAGCAGGTCGAGGCGATCCGGCATTTCGGCGCTGTCGGCTTCATGGGCACGCCCGACTTCCTGAAGATCGTGCTGGACAAGGCCGCAGAGATGGGCACCGCCCTGCCCTCGCTCGCCAAGGCGCTTGTCGGCGGCGGCGCGCTCTTCCCCTCGCTCCGCCAGGAAATCCGGGGTAAGGGCGTCAATGTGATGCAGAACTACGGTACGGCGGATGTCGGTCTGGTCGCCTACGAGACCCCGGCGCTGGAAGGCATGGTCCTGGACGAAGGCGTGATCGTCGAGATCGTCCGGCCCGGTTCCGGCGACCCGGTGCCGGACGGCGAGGTGGGCGAGGTCGTGGTGACGACCCTGAACAGCGACTACCCGCTCTTCCGCTTTGCAACCGGGGACATGTCCGCCGTGGACGCCGGACAGAGCTCCTGCGGGCGCACCAACACCCGCATCAAGGGCTGGATGGGCCGCGCGGACCAGACAGCCAAGGTGCGCGGCATGTTCATCCGGCCCGAGCAGGTGAACCGCGTGCTCGCCCGCCATCCCGAAATCACGCGGCTCCGGCTCGTGGTCGGCTCCGAGAACAATCTCGACACCGCGACCCTGCAGGTGGAGGCGCCGACCCGCGAGGACGCCTTCCGGGAAGCGGTTGCGGAGAGTTTCCGGTCGGAATGCAAGATGCGCGGACGCATCGAGTTCGCCGACTCGCTGCCGAACGACGGCAAGGTGATCGACGACCAGCGCAGCTACGACTGAGGCCTGGCGGCCGGCGGACGAACAGACCACCGGAGGGAGGTTCGATGACCTGGCTTACCAATGACCGGTGGATCAAGGAGCCGGCCGGGGAGCGTTTCGCCGCCCTCCTGGCCCGCCCCGGCATCCTGCGGGCGCCGGGCGCCCATAACGCGATGGCCGGCCTGCTCGCCAAGCGGGCCGGCTTCGAATGCCTCTATATCTCGGGCGCGGCGGTCACGGCCGCGATGGGGTTGCCGGACCTGGGCGTCATCGGCCTGGACGAGCTCTGCCACCATGTCCGCAGCGTTTACCGGGCGACGCAGCTGCCTCTCGTCGTGGATGCCGACACCGGTTACGGCGAAGTGCTGAACGTCATGCGCACGGTCCGCGAGCTGGAGGCCGCCGGCGCCGCGGCCGTGCAGATCGAGGACCAGCTGCTGCCGAAGAAATGCGGCCATCTGAACGACAAGCAGCTGGCGAGCCCGGAAGACATGGCGCGCAAGGTGGATGCGGCGCACCGGGCGCGTACGCATCTGCGCATCGTCGCGCGGACCGACGCCGTGGCCCAGGAAGGCCTGGAGGCCGGCATTGCGAGGGCCAACCTCTACATCGAAGCCGGTGCGGACATCGTCTTCGCGGATGCGCTGACCAGCGAAGCCATGTTCCGGCGGTTCTCGGAGGCGGTCAACGCGCCCCTGATGGCCAATATGACCGAATTCGGGCGTACTCCCTATTTCACGGGCGCGCAGTTCGAGGCCATGGGCTGCAAGCTGGTGATCTGGCCGGTCTCGTCGCTGCGCGTCGCCGCCAGGGCCATGGCCGACATGTATGCCCATCTGGCCGACGCCGACAGCACGGAGGCCCTGCTGGACTCGATGCAGAGCCGGGCCGAGCTCTATGAAACCATCGGTTACGGCGAGTTCGAATCCCTCGATGCCTCGATCGCGGCCAGCGTGGTGCCTCCCGACCTGCGCGACCTCCGCGGCCACAACATCGCCGGCGCCTCTTCCGGAGAGGAGTGACGCGGGCTAGTAGGCCGTCCCCCCGCGACGGTGCATGTCCACCAGAGCGCGGTTGTAGGCCAGCATGACATCGCGTTCGTGGATGAAGCCGACCAGGTGCCGGTCCACCCGGTTGTCCACGACGGCAATATGCTCCTCGTGCCGCATCTCCATCAGGTTGAAGGCGCTTTCGAGATCGTCTTCCACGGTCAGCATGGGCGGATTGAGCCTTGCGGCATCGCCGGCGCAGATCAGGTCCTGGATCCCGGGGTCAAACGCGGCTTCGTCCAGGTCGGCGAGCGTGATCGTGCCGAACAGGCGGTTCGACGGATCGACGACGAAGAGCTCTCCGTAAGGGGCCGTCGCCAGCGCCACGCGCAACTCCCGCATCTTCATGGTGCGCGGCACGGACGAGAACGACCGGCTCATCACGCCGCGCACGCGCATCTGCCGCATGGCGTCCGTCTCCAGCCTTTCGTCCAGGTCGATGCCGTTCTCCGCCAGGACGGTGCGGAAATAGGAGGCGCGGTTCAGGGCGCGCGTCAACATGGCGGCCGTCACCGTGGCGAGGGTGACGGCCATGGTGAGCTGATAGTCCCCGGTGAGCTCGACCATGATGAGGATGGTCGAGATCGGCGCGCCGAGAACCGCGCCCGCCATCGCGCCCATGCCGACCATTGCATAGGCGCCGACACCGGCGAAGAGATGCGGCGCAACCGAACCTGCAACCGAGCCGAACGCGCCGCCGAGCATGGCGCCCAGAAACAGCGAAGGGCTGAACACGCCGCCGCCCATACCGCCCCCTATGGTGAGCGATGTCGCCGCCGTCTTGGCTGCGATCAGTCCGATAAGCAGCCAGAGGCCGTATTCGGCCTTGAGCGCGTCGTCCGTTGCGCCATAGCCGACGCCCAGCACCTGCGGGAACACCACCGCGATCAGTCCCACCGCCAGACCCGCAAGCGCGGGCCGCATCCATGCCGGGACCGTTGAAGCCTCGGCCAGCTGGGCCGTGATACGGATCGACCGGATGAAGATCACAGCCGTCACGGCCGTTAAGCCGCCGAGCAGCACGAATGCGGGAAATTCCAGCCAGGAGCCCAAGCTGAATTCGGGCACGATGAAGGCCGGGTATGCCCCGTATACGGCATGCGAGATGAGGGTGGCGACCACGGAGGACACGGCAACCGGAACGAGCGCGCCGAACGCGTAGCGGCCGATCACCACCTCCTGGGCGAAGAAAATCCCGGCGAACGGCGCGTTGAACGAGGCTGCGACGGCGCCGGCGACGCCGCAGGCGAGCAGCGTCCGGGCCGCGCCCCGTCGATCGTGGAACTGCCGCGCCAGCCATGAAGCCACTGCCGCGCCCAGATGCACCACCGGCCCCTCGCGTCCCGAAGACCCGCCAGCGCCCAGCGTGAGCGCGTTCGCCACGGCCCCGTGCAGGGCCGGCACCAGATCCATGCGCCCGCCTGCGGCGCTCGCCTCCATGACCTGCGCCACGCCCATGGGCCGGCCGCGCAGAAAGACGCGGATATAGATGCCGACAGCCAGCCCGCCGACCGTGGGCGCAAGCACGACCTGCCAGGCCGGCAGTTCGGCGATGAACTCGGTAAGGTCTTCCTCGCCCGTGCCGAGGAAGACCGTCTGGAAGATCGCAAGCAGCTCCCGAAACAGCACGGCGCAGCATCCGGCAGCCAGCCCGACGACGAGTGCTACTCCCACCAATGCGATCTGTTCGTCGTCGAATGCTTGCCGAAGCCCGGTGGCGGTGCGCTGCAATATCTCCCTGGCCGGGTTCACCGGGTCCGACCTATCTGCATTGGCCGATAGAACCCTGCGCACAGACATGCCGGCCGTCGGTCCATACGGCTCCGGAGAGGTCGGCATCGAAGAAGTCCGCCTGCCTGAGGCGCGCACCGGTGAAGTCCGCCCCCTCCAGCCTTGCCCTGAAGAAGCGGGCCCGACGCAGATCGGCGTCCTTGAAGACGGCGCCCCTCAGGTCTGCCTTGGTGAAGTCCGCGTCGTTCAGCCTGGCCCCGTCGAACCGTGCGTCGCGGAGTCCGGCGGAGATGAATTTGGCTCGCGATCCGATCGCGCGGGTGAAATCCGCCTTTTCGAGATTCGCCCGCTTGAACGACGACGAGCGAATTTTCGCGCCGGCGAGATTGGCCCCCGGCATATTGCGCTCGTCGAAAATGCAGCGGTTCCATTCGACGTCGGGTGCGGCCGCGTCGGTACAGAACGCTGCCGCGGAACCGGTGAAACCGACGAGGAAGAGGATTACGGTTCGCACCAACATGGGCCTGCCCATCATCCTCTTCACCGGCGCTCCGATCAAGCGCCGGATTTTCGCCGGATTCCGATGATGCGGCCGGCTTTGTCGGGGCGCGGCAAAGTCTCATGCCGTTCCTTGATGTCCGCCAGCTTCGCGAGAATTTCGGGGGGAAACGGCGCGGAGCGCCGCTGGTCCATATCGACATGCATGGCGATCAACTCGTTTGTCGCCGCCGCAAAGCCCTTTTCGGCGTGATACATGACATGGAAATAGTGCAGGCGTTTCTCATCGAAATCGAGCAATTGCGTCGTGAACCGCAACGGGTCTCCTTCCAGAACTTCCTGATCGTAAGTGATGTGGCCTTCGAGTGTAAAAGTCGAGAAATTTCCCTCTGCCTTGTAGTGCTCTCCGCAACCGATAGCGTCGTAAAATGCGTCGGTGGCGTGATCGAAAGCGAGGAAATAAAAGGCGACATTCATATGGCCGTTATAGTCGATCCATTCGGGCTGGACGACTTCGCGGTGCTCATCGAAAAGAACAGGCATGTCTCGCTTCCGTATTGGTTTCTCAATCGGTTTTTCTGGGCAGAACGACGGTAGCCGCACCGAGCGCGGATGTGCGGTCGTGCTGGTTGACGCAGCGGACCGAACATTCGACCTGCCCTTCTCCGTCCACGACTTCCGTGCGGACGACCTCGCCTCTGCACCATGTGGCGTCGCCGACGACATTATGACCGCGGACCTGGATGTTGAGGCGCTTAAGAAAGCCGTCGTCGCCCATCCAGTCAGTCACCAGGTGGCCGAGCCATGCTATGCGCTCCGGCCCGAAATCATACGCTCCGGGAACACCTACTTCCTGTGCGAATTCCCGATCCCAATGCACGCGCACGGGCGGTTCGGGCACGTTGTTTTGGTTGCGCGCCGCCAGCTTCGGGTGCCGGTTGTAATACTGCCAGGCCTGGCGGTGGTTGCGGACCGCATAGTTGCCCCAGGCCTGCATGAAGGCGACCGCCGCAGTGACGGTATAGGGCCCTTTCAGGATCGGCCCGAGAACATCGCCTTCCCTGACGTCCTCGAAATAACGTGTGTCGGCGCCGCGCGGTATTTCGGAAAGATATTGCGCCTGAAAGGCGGCGATCTCATCCTCGCTGTAGCGGTGCGCTTCTTTGAGTTCAGGCTCATATTTGGAGCCGCTGTTCCGCGCCGTATCCCGTTCCGTGCGGAAACACCAGGAGTCCGCTTCCGCGACTTCGCGGTCGTGCTGGTCGAAAAAGCGGATACGGTAAATCTGCTGGATGGCGAGGCCGGCGAAGCGCGTGCGATGCTCGACGATATCGTGCAGGCGGGACTCCGCGCGGAACTTCATCCCGACTTCTATCGGCCGGTTCCAGCGAAAGTCCGTGCCGGCGAACATCGCATGGACCCCAGGCAGCCCTTCGACCGCGCCCGAGACCGTGTTCTCCAGGCTGTAGAGGATCGAAGGCGGCGCCAATTGCCGGCCCCAGCGCGTTTCCGCCGCATAGCCGGCGTCATGGTAGAGCGGGTTGTCGTCGCCGATCGCCCAGGCGAAGCGGCTCGCCGCATCGGCGTTGACCTCGGTGTAGAACGGCGGGGTGACCCGGCGCACGGGCTGGCCGATGCGGGCGCGAAGCTCTGCGACGTCCGCTTCGGTAATCCGGCTGTGCGCCATGGGCGACTCCT
>JAJECZ010000141.1 GCA_022821735.1 Alphaproteobacteria bacterium
GCCGCGCCTCCAGGATGCGGAGGATCCGCTCCCGCTCGGCTTCGATCCGCCACGAGCGGCGGTCGCCGCCCTGCCTGTCGGCCCGGAGCTGTCCGCGCTCGCGGAACCGCCGCACCCACAGGGCGACGCTGTCCCCGCCCACATCGTAAAGCCGGCCCGCGGCCCGGGCGCTCATGCCCTTCTCCACCACCGCCGCGACCGCCCGGCGGCGCAGGTCCTCGCCGACCGCCCGGCCCCGCCGCCGCTCCGCCAATATATCCGTCACCGCTCCTCCCTTTCCGCTTCGCCGCCTTGCGGCAGGTTGATGGATACTTGCGCCGTTTCCGTGCCGCCTGCATGTCCGTCATTGCTCCTCAACTTCTCCGTCACGGCCCTCGCTTCCCCCTTGCAGCCTTGTATCGACTTGAACGGATTCGTTGCCGGTCCGTCCGGCCGGCGGACGCACCCCTCCCTGCGAGCGGCCCCCTGCCGGCCGCCGGGAGAGGCGCGCCTGTATGGGACGGGGAGCGGTGCGCGACGCCCGTGCAACCGCTCGCTTCCCGTCTGTGCCGTCAGGTCATGGTCCCGTTCGCTCCCGCCGGATGCATTTCGGGAATAAATATAGAACAAATGAGGTGTAATACAACCAATTAGAGGAAAAAAACCTCAAATGGTGTTATTTCAAGGGCTTCGGCGTTCGCCCCGTTGACCGGGCCTGCGGTCCGGAGGCCCGCCCGGCGGCGAAGGCCAGTGCGAGGGCGGCCAGGACCGGGACGGCGGCGGAACCGAGGAAGACGGCGGCGAAGGCGAACAGGAATGTGCCGCCCACGGTGTTGAAGGCGAGCATCAGGCCCGTCGCGCCGAGCACCACGCCGAGCGTGCGCGTCATCATCACCAGGCTCCCGGCCACGCCCCGGTCGGCCAGCGGCAGGCTGGCGCTCGCGACTTCCAGATAGGCGACCTGGAAGATGCCGAGGCCCGCGCCGTGCACCAGCAGCGCGACCGCCACGAAGGCCATGCCCGGCTCCGCGCCCCAGAGGCCGATGCCGCCGAGGCCGCCCGCCACCGCGAGCGCGCCCGCAGCCGCCAACCGCCTGCCGTCGCGGCGCTGCGCCCAGCGTCCGGCGAGCGGCGAGGCGAGCGCCATGCCGAGCGGCGAGAGCGCGAGCAGCGCGCCCGCGGTCAGCACGTCCAGCCCGGCCACCCGGTCGAGCCAGAAGGGCACCAGCAGCATGACCGCGAAGCCGACGAGATTGACCGCGATATTGCTCGCCGCCGGGATGGAGAAGCCCGGTCGGCGGAAGGGGGCGAGGCGGATGATGGGCGAGGGGTGGCTGCGGAGCGCGAACCAGGCGCCGGCGGCGAGCGCGGCCAGCAGCAGTGCGAAACCGAACCAGCCGCCGCTCGCCGCCCGGTTGATGCCGAGCAGCAGGCAGCCAAGCGCGAGGACCAGCAGCGCGGCGCCCACCGCGTCGAAACGGGGCGCGCCTCCGCCTGCGGCGGCCGCGGGCGGCGCGCGGAACAGCAGCAGGGCCGCGAGCGCGATCGGCGCGCGGAACCAGAACACGCCGGCCCAACCCATCGCATCCACCAGCAGGCCGCCGAGCGAGGGGCCGACGGCGCCGCCGAGCGCGAACAGCAGCGTGTAGGCGCCGAGCACCCGCGCGCGGGACGACTCCGGGAAATAGGCGGTCGCCAGCGCCGGGCCGACGGCGAGCACCATTGCCGTGCCGACGCCCTGGGCGACACGGGCTGCCAGCAGAATCTCGAAGGCGGGCGCGAGCGCGCAGGCGACGAAGGCGGCGACGCTCCAGGCAAGCCCGATGCGGAAGAGCCGTGCATGGCCGAACAGGTCGCCGAGGCGCCCGCAGACCAGCATCAGGCTCGCATAGGTCAGCACGTAGCAGATGACGACCCACTGGATGTCGCTGAGTTCGATGCCGAGGCTGCGGACGATGTCGGGGAAGGCGATGTTGACGGCCGTGTCGAGCGAGCCGATGGCCGTGCCCAGTCCCACGACGACGACGCCCGCCGCCGCCCGCCTGCCCGGGCCGCTGCTCATCGCGCGGCGTTTCCCTCCGGACCCCGCCTACCGGAACTTCGGCATGATCTCCCCGGCGAACCGGTGGAAATTGCGCCGGTCCACCGCCTTGGGCGGCAGCAGCACGATTTCTTTGCAGCCGGCGGCTTCCATCGCCCGGATGCGCTCGACGATGAGGTCCGGCTCGCCGACCAGCCCGCCGGTCGCCTGCACCGTGGCGGGCGTGACGAAGCGGTGCTCCGCCTCCGGCAGGTAGGAGCAGTGACCCAGATGGACGCGGAGATGCATCCGGTCGTCGGGGATGCCGAGGTCCTTCAGGAAGCGGTTGTAGAGTTCCCAGTCGTCGCGGGCGTAGTCGGGGATGAAGTTGTCGTGGCCGACGATGCGCGCATGCTCCCACCAGTAGTGCAGGGTCGCGCCCACCTGCGCGCCGATCTCCTCGACGATATGCGGGTCGCTCACCTTCTCGCCCGGCTTCATGGCGCAGTAGAAGGTGAGCGTCGAGGCATGGAAGTCCTCCGGCAGCGTGCGGCCCGCCTTCTCCGCGCCAGCCTTCACCCGGTCGAGATTGCGCGCCATGACGCCCAAGGGCTCCGCGCCGGCGCAGATGCGCCCGTCGCCGAGTTCGCCCGCGATCTCCAGCGCCCTCGGCCCGTTGGCGGCGACATGGATCGGCACCGGCGGCTCGAAGCCGATGAAGCCCATCTCCCGGTTCTGGAACCGGACCGGGCGGGTCACGCCGTCATGCGTGAACTCGACCTCCTCGCCGTGGAGGAGGCCGCGCACCACGCGGAGATAGTCGCGGAACGCGGCAGGCTTCATCGGGGGATGGCCCATGATGCGCATGGCGGTGTGGCCGGTGCCGATGCCGAGGAAGGCGCGGCCGGGCGCAAGCCGGTTGATGGACGCGATCGAATGGGCCGTGACCGGGGCGAGCCGCGTGCCGGGAATGGCGACGCCGGTGCCGAGGCGGATGCGCGATGTGTTGGCCGCCGCCAGCGCCAGCACCGCATAGCAGTCCGACCAGATCATCTGGCTGTCCGGCGCCCAGCCGGAATCGTAGCCGAGCTCCTCGGCGAGCTGCAGCGTCTGCCACTCGTCGATCTTGGTGTTGACCATCGCGCCGAACTGCATGGGGGCGTTTCCTTCCGTCGCAAGCCCCGGACTATAGCGCGCCGTTGCCGGCCGGCATTCCGGTTTGTCCGGGGCCTCTGTATCCTTGCGCGGCGAACGGCTCCCGGAGGCGGAGGGACGGACCCATGGCGATTGCCGAGCCCGCGTTCACTCTGGGCGTGGAGGAAGAGTATCT
>JAJECZ010000041.1 GCA_022821735.1 Alphaproteobacteria bacterium
GGGCCGGCACCGGGGCGTCGCCGAGGCCGAGCCGGGCCGCGCGCCCGTTATCGGCAACCGCCTCGGGCCAGCCTTCCAGCGCGTCGCCGGTAAGCGAGACGGCGAGCACGTCGAGGCCGTGGCGGGTCGCGAAGGCGCGCAGCAGCGGTCCGAACACCCGGCACGCGGCGCAGCCGGCATGGCCGAGATAGATCAGCCCGTAGCGGTCCCCGAGACGGGCGAGCGCAGCATCGCGGGCCTTGCGGCGCTCGTCGGACCAGACCTGCTTGGCGAGCGCGCCGACCGGGCGCTTCAGCGTGTAGTCGAGTTCCGGGCTCGCCCAGACCGTGCGCCGGAAAGCGTCGGAGAACGCCGCCGCCTTCTGCAGGGTCTCCTGCTGAAGCCGCAGATAGGCCGTCACCTTCTCCGGCGTCGGATCGAGGATCGCCTCCGCGCGCGCCTCTTCGAGAGCGCGGCGCATCTCCAGTATGCGCTCCATCGCGGATTGTGCGTCGCCGGGCGAGGGCGGCGGGGGCGGAGGTTGCGTGGGCGCCGGTTCGGCTTGTTGCTGCTCCTCCGCCCGGTCGCAATAGAAGTGCCAGCCGAGCGAGAAGCCGGAGCCGGGATCGAGAGCCTGTCCCGGATTCGATCCGGGACACCAGGAGCGCCATTCTCCGGCACGAGTGTCCCCGCCAGCCGCGGGCGCGCCGAGCGCGGCCCAGACGCCGATCGCCGCGAGGAGGCGTGTCAGGGCGCGCAGGACGGCGGATTTCGCGACGCGCGCCATCATGGCTGCCGCCCGTAGAAGTCGCGCACCCGGTCGCGCATGATCGTCTGCGTCTGGCCCGCTTCGGGAAGCGACACCGCCGGCTCCCGCGACCCGTCCATCAGGTCCTGGGTGAACTCGGAGAGATCGAGGGCCGCGAAGTCGATGCGCTCGATCTCCGCCACGGTAAAGCCCCGGCAGCTCGACCAGCCGATCCCGAGCTGCGGACGGGCCTGTTGGTGCAGGATGCGCCCGAGCTTGGATGAGAACACGCACCAGGCCCGCGAGCGGCGGATGCAGACGCCGAAGAAGGTGCGCTTCGAGCAGTATTTGCCGAGATAGTGGGTGTTGCCGGCGTTGCGCTCTTCCGCCAGCTCGCGCTCCGAGGCCGAGCAGTTGGCGAGCCCGACCAGCAGGCCGGAGTTCTTGCAGCAGTTCGCGAGCCCCCCGTAATGGATATGGCAGGCGCGGCGCTTGCCGGTGAAGATGCGCAAGGACTCCCGGTCGAACTCCTCGCCGCCCATCTCGACCGCCATGTTGAGCCGCGTGGTCGCCTCGGCGAAGCCGGTATTGGATTGCGGCTCGACGCTCCCGCAGTCCGCGCCGACGCACCAGCGTACGGACCCGCAAGAACCGCCGCGCCCGGCATCCGCCAGGCCTGCGGCGCAATCCGAGACGCTCCCCGAGGCGAGACTGCCCGCGCCATGGGACGGCGCCTGGGGATCGGCGGCGACGGCCTTGCCCCTTGCAACGCCGGGGTCGCTGTCGGTCACGGGCACATCGGGGCGGACCGTCACGCCCTCGATCACGCTGCGCCCGGCCTGACCGCCCGGATCGTCGGGATCGGCCAGCCTGGCGCGGCCTTCGTCCTCCAGGTCGTCCGCATCGATGCTGCGTTCCGGCAGGTTGGTCCCGGCGTAACCCGGCACGGTGGCTGCGTTCGAGCCGTCGCGCGCGATGGCGCCGGCCGTTGCGCTCCCCGCATTGCCGATGGCGCGGGCGGCCGCCTTGGGGCTTGCCCCGGACTGCGATCCGCGGTCGGCCTGGGCGCCGCCGCCGAACACGATCCAGAGCAAAAAGCCGAACACCGCCGCCAGGACGACCCAACCGGGCAGGCGGCTTACCCGCGCTCTCCGGGATTTCGGCCGCGCGCTCACCGCTCGTCTCCCGTCATGCGTTCGAGATATGCCTTCGCGACCTCGCGTCCCGTCTCGCCTTCGGCGGCGACCGCTTCCAGCGCGACAATGAGGCCGATGTTGCCGGCGATAACGTCATGGGGCGGAGCTGGGTCTTCCGAGCAACCGCGGCTCTCGCAGGGCGCCACGCCGCCCGGCACCACGACCACCGCCGGCACGCGTGCGATATCGAACAGGCGGAACAGCCGGGGATCGATGGCGATGCCTGCCTCGTGGCTGTCGAGGCGGGCGCGGATTTCCGCAGCGGTCTGCCGCAACCCTTCCAGACCAACGCCCCTCAGCACCAGCGGCGCGCCCGACCGGGCCGCGTCGCCTGCCCATTGCCGCCAACTCGTCGCCGGAACCGACAGGCTGGTGAAGATCAGCACCTCCGCCGAGGCGGGCCGGCGGGCCGCAAAGCTATCCGCATGGCTTTCGGCCGAAAGGGGTTCGGACTGTCCGGGAACGGTCTGCCCGGCGGCCGCGCCGGCGCGTTCGAGCGCGCGATCCATGATCGAGCGGGTCCAGTCCGCAAGATCGCCATTTCCGGCCTTGCGCAGCACTTCTTCGACCAGGCGCGATGCGTCGGCTCCTGCACCTGCGGCAGGGTTGTCGGCGCGGGCCGGATCGGTGCAGGCCGAGGCCAGCAAGAGGCAGGCAATCACGAATGCGACGCCTGCCCGACGGGCGGTATTCCGCCGGTTCAGAGGAGGCAGCACGATCTTTTTCTCCACAGCAGGTAGCCGAAGCTCTCGCCGGAGACCGGCAGTTCGCGCAGGGACTCCCACAGCACAGAGGAACGCCCCGTCGGATTGCAGCCGGTGGCCGGCGTCGTCGCCGGCACCGGCTGGGTCATCTGCCAGCGGTATTGCGACTTCTTCATCACCGGCATCGGGTAGCGCCCGCAGAGCGCCTGCGAGCCCGAAGTGCCCCAGGCGAGCCCGGTGCGGTGGAGGCGGTAGACCAGCCGCTGGGCCGCCAGCAGCGAGGCCTGCACGCCGCCGACATGGGCCGCCACATTGCCGGTCAGCGGATACATCCCGCCCTGACACCCCGCGCA
>JAJECZ010000106.1 GCA_022821735.1 Alphaproteobacteria bacterium
CTCGCGCGGCGCAGGAGCGGCAGCAGGGTGCGCGCCCTGCCGCTGCGCTCGACCGGGTTGCCGTCCTCGTCGCGTGCGTCCAGATAGCGCTCGATGGCGAGGCAGAGCGCCTCCCACAGGACGAGGAAGACGCCGAGAACCAGCGCGATCCGCACCAGCGCGCCGATGATGCGTTCTCCCGCCGGCGCCGCCAGCAGGTCCAGCACCGGCGCGCGCCATGCCTCCAGCGCGGCGACCGCGGCGATGAGCCATACAGCCGTCCTGAGACATTTGCGCAGGACGGGCACATAGCGGTCGGCGCGCGCCTTCACGCCGGGGAACCGGCTGTCGGCCCGGACCTCCCAGCGCGCCGCCATATCGACGAGCCGCAGGACGCCGAGGTCGGCCAGCCGCGCGGCGGCGGCGGCCGCGACCGTCCAGGCCGATGCGGTCCCGATATAGGCGAACCCGCCCTCCACCGCGGCCGCCCAGACAAGGAAGACGGCGGCCAGATAGGCGATGGCGACGACATGCCAGACATCGGCGAGCCGGGCCCCGACCCCGCCCCCGTCCCCGCGCAGGCGGTTCCTGACGGCCTGGCGGTTGCGCAGCACCATGGAGACGGCCACCACCAGCACCGCCAGGCCGACCAGATCGACCAGCAGGCGGTAGGGGGCCGGCGGCAGCGCAAAAATGCGCGCGGCCTCGCAGACGAGCCAGCCATAGGCGACGGCGAGAACCAGGCGCCGGAGCCAGACGAGCAAGCCGGCGCCATCGTCGAGCGGCTCCGTCACCGCGCGCACCGCCAGCATCGCAAGCCGCGCCCCGCTGCTCGCATAGACGACGGCGAGGACCAGTTCCGCCGCGGTCTGCGGCAGCGCCGCCACGGAAACCGCAGCGAAGCTCGCGACCGCGAAGGCCGCGACAGGCACGATCCCGAGCAGCAGCGCGACCACCGCCGCCAGCAGCCGCTCTCCGGCGCCGCCGGCCTCAGGCCGCTCCGAGGCCCGGCGCAGGCCCGCCATGAGGCGCCGCACCGCAATTTCGACGACGAACCCGGCGATCAGCACCAGCAGTGCCTGTCCGAGCACCGTCCAGAGGGGCGCGCCGCTGACCGGATCGTTGAACCCCTGCTCCAGCCATTGGCGGAACACGCCGGGATCGAAGGCGAAGGACAGCGACCCCGCGACATCGCCGCCGAAGGCCGCGATGCTGTCGGTGACGGACGCCAGCGGCCCGCGCGCCGGTTCCTCCGCTTCCGGTTCGCCCCCGCGCTGCGACGCCGCCAGCGCCTCGATGCGCCGGACAAGCTCCGCCCGCTTCGCCTCGTCCTTCAACTCGGCAGCCAGCGCCTCCAGTTCCGCCGCATCCGGCCCAGCCGGCGCCTCCTGCGCTGTCGATGCAAGCGGCATCAGCGCAATCGCAAAAGCCGCGACGAGAAACCGCAATATTCGCATCATCCCGCCTGCTTACCGGATAGCCGGACGGCTGTCAGGCACTTTGCGCGGCATCCCTGCCGTCGCTATGGTGGCGGCGTCGAGCGGGGGCGTTTTCGGGGAATGGTTGCATCATGTTCCGGCGGCTGCTGATCGCCAATCGCGGCGAGATCGCCTGCCGCATCGCCCGGACCGCCCGGCGCATGGGGCTGCATGTCGTCGCCGTCCATTCCGAGGCGGACGCCGGCGCGGCCCATGTCCGCGAGGCGGACGAGAGCGTGTGCATCGGCCCGGCGCGCGCGCAGGCGAGCTATCTCGACATCGACGCGCTGATCGACGCGGCGCGGCGCACCGGCGCGGAGGCGGTGCATCCTGGCTACGGGTTCCTCTCCGAGAACGCCGGGTTCGCCGAGCGCGTCGCCGCAGCCGGCCTCGCCTTCGTCGGCCCGCCGGCGGACGCGATCCGGGCGATGGGCTCCAAGAGCGCCGCGAAGAAGATCGCAGCCGACGCGAAGGTGCCTCTCGTGCCGGGCTATCACGAACCCGACGCAACGCCCGAGCGGCTGGCGGACGCGGCGGCGGAGATCGGCTATCCGGTGCTCGTCAAGGCCTCGGCCGGCGGCGGCGGGCGCGGCATGCGCATCGTCGGGCGCGCGGAGGACCTGGCCGGGGCGCTCGCGGCCGCGGAGCGCGAAGCCGCCGCGGCCTTCGGCGACGGCGCGCTGCTGCTGGAGCGCTATATCGCCCGGCCGCGCCATGTGGAGGTGCAGGTGCTGGCCGATGCGCACGGCGCGGTGCTGCACCTGCTCGACCGCGACTGCTCGATCCAGCGCCGGCACCAGAAGGTGATCGAGGAGGCGCCGGCGCCCGGCCTGCCCGATTCGCTGCGCGCGGAGATGGGCAAAGCCGCCGTCAGGCTCGCGCGCGCGATCGGCTATGCCGGCGCGGGCACGGTGGAATTCCTGGTCGACGAGGGCGGCGCCTTCCACTTCATCGAGATGAACACCCGCCTCCAGGTCGAGCACCCGGTGACCGAGATGGTGACCGGGCTCGACCTGGTGGAATGGCAGCTTCGCATCGCGGCGGGAGAGCCGCTGGCCTTCTCGCAGGAAGACGTCGCCGCCTCCGGCCATGCCGTCGAGGCGCGGCTCTATGCCGAGGACCCGGCGCGGGGCTTCCTGCCGCAGACGGGGCGCCTCGCCCATCTCTCCTTTCCCGAGGGCCGGCCGGGCCTGCGTGTCGACAGCGGCGTCGAGACGGGGGACGAGATCACGCCGTTCTACGACCCGATGATCGCCAAGCTTGTCGCCTGGGGCGAGGACCGCGAACGCGCCCGGCTCGCGCTGGCCGATGCACTCGCCGACACGCGCATCGCCGGCATCAATACCAACCTGTTCTTCCTGGAGGCCCTGGTCCGCCACCCCGCCTTCGCGGAAGCCGCGCTGGATACGCATTTCATCGAGACGCACGATATCGCGGCGGCCGCGCCGCCTGCGGGCGACGCGGAGGCCATGCGCGCCATGGCGGCCGTCGCCGTGCTCGAGGACAGGGCCGCACGCCGGCTTGCCCGGCAGGACGCCGCGCCGGACCGCTTCTCGCCCTGGGGCCGCGGCGACGCCTGGCGCCTCAACGGCGAGGGGCGCGACCGGCTCGACTTCGACGACGATGGCGAGAAGGTGACATACGAAACCGCCCACACCGCCGGCGGCTACCGGCTGGAGGATGGCGCGCGCGCGATTCCGGTTGCCGGCGTTGCGCGCGGTGCGGACGGCGGGCTGACGGCCGAAATCGACGGCCGCCGGCAAAGCGGCGCCGTCATCGCGGACGGCAACCGGCTCGCGGTCTTCCTGGACGGCGCGCGGCGGCAGATTCTCCTCGAAGACCCCGGCGCCGCGGCGGACAGCGCGGAGATCGGCGGCGGACGGCTGACCTCGCCCATGCCGGGCACCGTCGTCCGCGTGCTGGTGGAGGCCGGCCAGACGGTTCGCAAGGACGCGCCGCTGCTGGTGCTGGAGGCCATGAAGATGGAGCACACCATCGCCGCGCCGGCCGACGGCACGGTCGAGTCCCTGCCCTTCGCCGTCGGCGACCGGGTGGAGGAAGGCGTCGAGCTGGTGGGCTTCCGGGCCGCCTCGTGACCGACCCGCGCGACCGTCTGATCGTCGGCCTCGACACGCCGGACTGCGACAGCGCCCGCCGGATCGTCGAGCGCATCGGCGATGCGGCGCGCTTCTACAAGATCGGCATGGGCCTGTTCTATATCGGCGGCATCGAACTCGCCCGCGAGCTCGTCTCGGAAGGCTGCCGGCTGTTCCTCGACGCCAAGGCCTGGGACATCGGCCAGACGGTCGAGAACGCGGCGCGCGGCGCGGCGGCGCTCGGCGCGGACCTGCTGACGGTGCACGGCGACCGGCAGGTCATGGAGGCCGCGCGGCGCGGCCGGGGCGCTTCCGGGACGCGCCTGCTCGCCATCACCGTGCTCACCGACATGGACGAGGCGGGCGTGCGCGAACTCGGCTGG
>JAJECZ010000156.1 GCA_022821735.1 Alphaproteobacteria bacterium
CACGACGCGGCGCATGGCGGCGGAGGTGAGCGCCACCTTCCACCCGGCGACGGGCAGGGCGAGGCCGGCGACCAGCGCCGCCTGCACCCGGTAGGCCTCGTCCTCGGACCCCGGCGCGATGCCGGCGGGCAGGCGCTCGAAGCGCCGGCCCTCGCGGTGCGCGGCAAGCAGGAAGTCCGCCGCCGCCCGGACGCTCACACCCCCATCTCCTCGAACACCTTCGAGGCCTCGCGGAACGCCTCGACCGCCGCCGGGACGCCCGCATAGATGCCGACCTGCAGGAACACCTCGGCGATCTCCTCCTTGGTGACGCCGTTGTTGAGGGCGCCGCGCGTGTGCAGGCGGAGTTCATGGGTGCGCCCGAGGGCGGCCAGCATGGTCAGGTTCATGATGCTGCGGGTCTTGTCCGGCAGGCCGTCGCGGCACCACACCGTGCCCCAGCAATATTCGGTGACGAACTGCTGGAGCTGGTGGGCGAAATCGTCCTCCGCGCCCCGGGCGATGGAGGGGCCGACATACTCTTCGCCGAGCACCCGGCGGCGGGCCGCCAGGCCCTGTTCGAAGCCCGGCGTGCGGTCGTAGCTGCTGAGGTCCATGGTCTTGTTCGCTCCGTTTCGGTCCCCCGCAGCAAAGCCCATTCCCGCTCCGCGCTCAAGCGGGGTCCGGGAGGAGGCGCATGACAAAACATGACATTTCATGACACGCTGCGGAGGTCTCCCTTCCGGTCAGGAGAGCACGGAGATCGTCTTTCGGCGGATGAGGTCGAAGTCGATGACGGCGCCGAGGCCGGGCGCTTCCGGCGCATGGACGCGGCCGTCGCCGTCCACGATGATTTCCTCCGCGAGGCCGTAGCGATGGGCGCCGTCGGGCATCAGCACCTCGAACATTTCCGTGTTCGGGATCGAGCAGATCAGGTGCAGGTTCGCCATGTTGTTCAGCGAGTTGCCGCCGTGATGGACCTCGTAGGACATGTGGAACGCCTCGGCGAGATGGGCGGTCTTGAGGCAGGCGGTGAGCCCGCCCTTCACCGCCACGTCGCCGCGCAGATAGTCGGTCGCCTGCAGGAGCAGCCAGGGCGCATAGGCCTGGAAGCCGCCGGGGCTGTATTCCGTCGCGAGTATGGGGATGTCGAGCTTCTGGCGCAGCTTGATGTAGTTGGTGATGTCGTCGTCGGCGAGCGGGTCCTCGTACCAGTGGAAGCGGAGCCGCTCCGCCGCCCGGCCAACGCGCATCGCCGCCGGGTAGTCGTAGGACCAGGTGCTGTCCAGCATGACGCGGTAATCGTCGCCGACCGCCTTGCGCACCGCCTCGCAGACGCGGATGTCCTCGTCGGGGTCGGTCGGCGGGTGGATCTTGTAGGCCTTCCAGTTCCCGTCGCGGAAGAAGACCGCCTCCTCGGCATAGGCGTCGGGCGAGGAGAGCACGGCGGAGCTGGCATAGGCGGGCGCGCTCGTCCGCACGGTGCCCATCAGCCGGTGGATCGGCAGGCCCGCCGCCTTGCCGGCGATGTCCCAGAGCGCGATATCGACCGCGCCGATCGCCCGCCAGGTGGTGTTGCGGTTGCGCGCCGTGAGCCCGAGATAGAGCCTCTCGCGGTCGAGCGGGTTCTCGCCCATCACCTGCGGCTTGAGGAAGCGGATGAGCGACTCGGCGTCGCTCGCCGCGCCCCGGCTGGCCGAACCGAGGAAGGCATGGCCCTCAATGCCGTCATCGGTGCGGAGCGTCAGCAGGCCGAGCTCGCTCCGGCCCTCGAACCGTCCCGTATGCTTGCCGTAGCTGGTCGCCGGGATGTCGTCCCAGGCGAACAGGGTGAGAGTCACATCGTCGATCTTCATGAGGCGCCCGCGCCCTCCTGCCGTCTTGAACCGGGGCGCGAAGCGTCGCATATGCCGGGCCGGGACGGAACAGGCGTAAGGGGGAGGAAATGAGCGAAGAGCGCCGGGCGTTTCAGGCGGAGGTCGGACGCATCCTCGACCTCATGGTGCACTCGGTCTATTCGGACAAGGAAATCTTCCTGCGCGAGCTGATTTCCAACGCGGCGGACGCCTGCGACCGGCTGCGCTACCGCGCCATCGCCGAGCCGGAATTGCTGGACGGGGACGCCGAATTCCGCATCCGCATCGAGGTGGACAAGGACGCGCGCACCATCGCCGTCGCCGACAATGGCGAAGGCATGGGCCGGGAGGAGCTGGTGGAGAATCTCGGCACCATCGCACGCTCGGGCACCGCCGCCTTCGCCGACAGGCTGACCGGCGATGCGAAGAACGATGTCGCGCTGATCGGGCAGTTCGGCGTCGGTTTCTACTCCGCCTTCATGGTGGCGGAGCGGGTGCAGGTGGTCTCGCGCGCTGCCGGAGCGGAAGCGGCGTTCGCCTGGGAGTCGGACGGGCGCGGCGAGTTCACGGTCTCGGAGGCGGAGCGCGACGCGCGCGGCACGGAAGTCCGCCTGCACCTGAAAGAGGGCGAGGACGAGTTTCTGGAGCCGGCCCGGCTCCGGTCGGTGGTCAAGACCTATTCGGACCACATCGCCATCCCGGTCGAGATGGACGGCGAGACGGTCAACGAAGCCTCCGCGCTGTGGACCCGGCCCCGGAACGAGATCGAGCCGGAGCAGTATGCCGAGTTCTACCGCCATGTCGGCCATGCCTTCGACGAACCGTGGCTCACGCTGCATTTCCGCGCCGAGGGCGTGATCGAATATGCGGGCCTGCTGTTCGTGCCGACATCGCGGCCGTTCGACCTCTTCAACCCGGACCGCAAATCCGCGCTCAAGCTCTATGTGAAGCGCGTGTTCATCACCGACGACGCGCCGGAGCTGGTTCCGGCCTGGCTGCGCTTCCTGCGCGGGGTCGTGGACAGCGAGGACCTGCCGCTCAACCTCTCGCGCGAGATGCTCCAGCGCAATCCGGTGCTGCGGCGTATCCGCGAAGGGCTGGTGCGCCGGGTGCTGGGCGAGCTCAAGGCGAAGGCCGAGGCGGACAGGGACGGCTACGAGGCCTTCTGGGAGGCGTTCGGGCCGGTGCTCAAGGAAGGGCTCTACGAGGATGCCGGCCAGCGCGAGCCGCTGCTGGAACTGGCGCGCTTCCGCTCGACCGCGTCGGAGGACTGGACGACGCTCGCCGGCTATGTCGAGCGGATGCGCGAGGGCCAGGAGGCGATCTACTACATCGCCGGCGAGGAGGGCGCGGC
>JAJECZ010000022.1 GCA_022821735.1 Alphaproteobacteria bacterium
CGCTCCGTCGAGCGCACCGAAGAGCGCCTCGCCCGCTTCGCCGAAGAGGTCATGCCGCTGGTGCGGTAGAGCCCGGGGGCATCGACTGCCTTCGGCCGCTTTCCGAGCATGGGCGATTGTCATAACCAGTCTGACTAGATAATATCAAGGCATGGCGCTCAACTATTCGATCTACGAAGCCAAGGCGCGGTTTTCCGAGGTCATTCGGCAAGTGCGCGACGGCCGGGTCGTCACCGTCTCCTATCGGGGTGAACCGGTGGCAGAAATCCGGTCGATAGAGCAGACACCGACGCTGAACGAACGACTGGCGGACCTTGAACGCAGCGGCGCTCTCGTTCGTTCGTCCGTTCCGAGGCAGACATTCCGGCCGGTCGAGCGGCGGCCCGGCGCCCTATCGAGGTTCCTGGCCGAGCGTGAGGAGTGAGCATCGCGTACGTCGATACCTCGGTATTGGCGGCCGTGGCTTTCGATGAACCGGGCGCGGCGGCATGCACGCAACGGCTGGGTGAATTCGACCGCTTGATCTCGTCCAACCTGCTCGAAGCCGAGCTCAGGGCGGCATTCGCGCGCGAGGACCTTGTTTTCCGGGAGAGGGCGATTGCGGGAATCGAGTGGATTCTGCCCGACAGGACGCTTACGCCCGAGTTTGCGAGAATCCTAGAGACAGGCCGCCTCAGGGGTGCGGACCTCTGGCATGTCGCAACGGCACTTTATGTATCTCCGCAGCTATCCGCTCTTTCCTTCGCGACGCTCGATGGACGGCAAGGGTCCGTCGCGGAGGAACTGGGCTTCACAGTTCTTCCGGGCATAAACCCGATCTGACCCTATCCAAATGCCGCAGTCGGAGTGTGGAGCGGCCTCAGCCCCGGCGGCGCAGCGCCGTCTGCATCCACACGATGCCGCCCAGCACCATGAGGGCGCCGCACCATTGCCAGGGGCCGAGCCGCTCGTCGTAGAGCGCCCAGGCGGCGAAGATGCTGGTGAGCGGCTGGAGATTGTTCAGCATGGAGGTGTTCTCGGCCCCGGCAAGGCGCACGGCCGCATAGTAGAGCGGGATCGAGGAGACCTGGCAGACGATCACGGCAAGGCAGCCGGCCCAGCCCGCCGCGGTCACCGGCAGCCGCGCCTCGCCGGAGAAGAGGGCGGCCGGCACGAGGATCGCGGCCGCCACCGCCGAGAACCAGAACATCACCGGCAGCGGGTCGGCATGGGCCATGCCGCGCGCGAGCCAGAGCACGCTGACCGAGCAGGCCATGCCGGCCGACACGCCGAGGAACACGCCGAACGGGTCGAGGCCGTCGAAGCCGACGCCGAGCGCGAGCCCGACGCCTGCGAAAGCGAGCGCCAGCGCGCCCATGACCGCCGCGCTCGGCCAGCGCCGGTCGAGCGCGGCGGAGAACGCGCCCACCAGCGGGGGATAGACGAAGAAGCAGAGCGCGGCGAGGCCGACCGGGATCGTCTCCACCGCCGCGATATTGCCGTAGAACATGTGCGCCGCCAGCACGCCGAGGCCGAGGCAGGAGAACATGTCGCGCCGCGGCAGCCGCAGGCTGCGCCGGGTGCCCGCGCAGATGAGCCAGAGCATCAGCGCCAGCAGCACCGCGCGCACGGGCGAGATCGCGATCGGCGTTGCACCCCCCTCATAGGCCGCGCGCGATGCCGCGATCGCCAGCCCGAGGCCGAGCGAGGACGCGACCGCGAACAGGTATCCCCGCCGGACGGGCGTCACCCGCCTGACGCCGCTCCGGGGAAGGGCCGGGCGCCATGCCTGTCCAGAACCATGCCGAGCCCCTATATGATGAATTGCCCGTGGGACAAGGTTTAGCAATGCCCGATACCGAGCGCGAGAGCGCCACGCTGCCGGTCTGGGACCTGACGGACCTCTACAGCGCGCCCGACGGACCCGACACCGCCCGCGACCTGGAGACCGCGGACACCGAAGCCCGCGCGATAGCGGAGCGCTGGAAGGGCCGGCTCGCGGAACTCGACGGCGAGGAGCTGGCGGACGCGGTTGAGGCCTATGAGCGGCTCCACGAGCGGCTGGCGAGGCTGCTCAGCTATGCAGGGCTGCTGCGCGCGGGCGACATGGCGTCCCCGGAGACGGGGCGCTTCCACCAGTCCATCCAGGAGCGTTTCGCCGGGATCGCCGCGCACACGGTCTTCTTCCAGCTCGAGTTGAATGAGATCGACGACGATGTCCTCACGCGCCGGCTGGAGGAAAGCGGGCGCCTCAGCCGCTACCGCCCCTGGCTGGAGCAGAGCCGGTCATTCCGCCCCCACCAGCTTGCCGAGGATATGGAGCGCCTGCTGCTCGACCGCGACGTGGCGGGCTCGTCGGCCTGGACGCGGCTTTTCGACGAGACGCTGGCCGCGCTGCGCTTCCCGTTCCGCGACCGCCGGCTCACCATGGAGGAGGCGCTCGACCGGCTCTCCGACTCCGACTCCGATGTGCGGAGGGCCGCAGCCTCGACGCTCTCCACGGTGCTCGGCGAGAATGCCCGGCTCTTCGCGCACATCCTGAACACGTTGCTGAAGGACAAGGAAATCGACGACCGCTGGCGCGGCTTCTCCCGCTCCGTCTCCGCGCGCAACCTGCAGAACCGGATCGAGGACGAGGTGGTCGATGCGCTGGTCGCGTCGGTCAAGCGGGCCTATCCGGACCTCTCCCACCGCTATTACCGCCTGAAGGCCGGATGGCTCGGGCAGGAGAGACTCGCCTGGTGGGACCGCAATGCGCCGCTGCCGGAGGCGGATACCCGCGAATTCTCCTGGCCCGAGGCGAAGCGCATCGTGCTGGAGTCCTACGGCGCCTTCTCGCCGCGCATGGCGGAGGTTGCGCGGCGGTTCTTCGACAATGGCTGGATCGACGCCCCGCCGCGGCCCGGCAAGGCACCGGGGGCGTTCTCCCATTCGACCGTGCCGGGCGCGCATCCCTATGTGCTGCTCAACTACCAGGGCAAGGCCAGGGATGTGGCGACGCTCGCGCACGAACTCGGCCACGGCGTGCATCAGTCGCTGGCGGCGGCACAGGGCTATTTCCTCGCCGCGACGCCGCTGACCCTTGCCGAGACGGCCTCCGTCTTCGGCGAGATGCTGACCTTCCAGGCCATGCTGAACATGGCCCCGCCGGAGGGCCGCCGCGCGCTGCTCGCCGGCAAGGTCGAGGACATGCTGAACACGGTGGTGCGCCAGGTCGCCTTCTACGAATTCGAGCGCCGGCTCCACGAGGCGCGCGCAGGGAGCGAGCTGACGGTGGACGATATCGGCGACATCTGGATGGAGACGCAGCGCGAGAGCCTGGGCGACGCCTTCGCCTATGACGATTCCTACCGGTCCTTGTGGACATATATCGGGCATTTCATCCACGCGCCCTTCTATGTCTATGCCTATGCCTTCGGCGACTGCCTGGTGAACGGGCTCTACGCGGCCTATGAGGGCGGGAGCGAGGGGTTCGAGGCCAACTATCTCGACATGCTCGCCGCGGGCGGCTCCAGGCACCACGGCGAACTGCTGGCCCCGTTCGGCCTCGACGCTCGCGACCCGGCATTCTGGGACCGGGGCCTCGCGCGCATCGCCGGCTTCGTGGACGAGCTGGAGGCCGCATGAGCGACGAGACGGGCGGCCTCGGCGGCCAGCTGCGGCGCTACGCAAGGGTCGGCGGGGCGGTAGGCGGCCTCGCAGCGAACTATGCCGGCCGACGTCTTCTCGGGCGAAAGATCGAGCACGACGCCCACGCGCGCGAACTGGCGGCTGCGGTAGGCGGACTGAAAGGCCCGCTGATGAAGGTGGCGCAGATACTCGCCACAATTCCGGATGCGCTGCCGTCGGCCTATGCCGAGGAACTGCGGCAATTGCAGGCCGACGCCCCTTCGATGGGCTGGCCGTTCGTGCGCCGGCGGATGGCGGGCGAGCTCGGCCCGGAGTGGCCGAAGCGCTTCGGGGAATTCGAGCGGAGCGCGGCCCATGCGGCCTCGCTCGGCCAGGTCCATCGCGCGACCGCCCCGGACGGTGCGCGCCTTGCCTGCAAGCTGCAATATCCCGACATGGCCGCGGCGGTGGAGGCGGACCTCCGGCAGTTGCGCGTGGTGCTTTCCATCTATGAGCGCCGCGACCGGGCAGTGCGCACGGACAGCGTCTTCCAGGAGCTTTCGGAGCGGCTCAGGGAGGAACTCGATTACCACCGTGAGGCGAAGCACATGCGCCTTTACGGGGCGATGCTGGCCGGCGAGGCCGGCGTGACGGTGCCGGAGCCGGTGGAGGCGCTTTCAACCGGCCGCCTGCTCACAATGACCTGGATCGACGGGCGCCCGCTGCTGGAGGCGGTGGACCTGCCCGTGGAAGCGCGCAACCGGTTGGCGGAGAACATGTTCCACGCCTGGTATGTGCCCTTCTACGACTGCGGCGTCATCCACGGAGACCCGCATCTCGGCAACTATTCGATGCGGGAGGATTTCGGCATCAACCTGCTGGATTTCGGCTGCATCCGGGTGTTCCCGCCCTCCTTCGTCAGGGGCGTGATCGACCTCTACCGGGCGCTCCGGGACGGCGACGAGGCGCTGGCGGTCTCCGCTTACGAGACCTGGGGCTTCGAGAACCCCTCGCGGGAGTTGATCGAGGTGCTGAACATCTGGGCGGAGTTCCTTTACACCCCGCTCCTCCAGGACCGTGTCCAGCGCATACAGGAAAGCGAAAGCGGTCTTTACGGCGCAACCGTCGCCGCCAGGGTGCATCGCGAACTCAGGCGCGTCGGCGGCGTGCGCCCGCCGCGCGAATTCGTGCTCATGGACCGGGCCGCCATCGGCCTCGGCTCGGTCTTCATGCGGCTCAGGGCGGAGGTGAACTGGCACCGCCTCTTCCACGGCCTCATCGACGGTTTCGATGTGGATGCGCTGGCGGCGCGGCAGCGGTCTGCTCTGGAGGCGGCGGGGCTGGAATAAAGTCGCGCCGGGCCCGGGCGTTCCCCGCGGCGCCTTCAGGTGCGACATTTTTGCTTGCGGCCCGGCCGCTATCCAGTGCAGGCTTGGCATTGAGTCGTCGATTTACCGGCGTCGCCGCGCTCCTGAAGCATGGGGACGGAGCGCGTCAATTATGCATGCCGGCGAACGGGCAGGATTTCAGGGAAGACCCCTCGCGAAGGCGGAAAGGAGACGGCGTCATGGCGGAGAACAGGCGGGAAGGGCTCGTGGCCGACGCAGGGCTGATGAAAGGCCTGCACAGCGGCATGGGATTCGCGGCGAAAGGCATGGTCGTCGCCTTTGTCGTGTTCACGATCCTGAATGTCGAGTTCGCCAGCAGCATCTACCAGGCGATCCGCGGCTGGGTCGAGGCGTCGCTGGCCTGGTACTACATCCTGATCGTCGTCGTGCTGGTGTTCGTCTGCCTCTACCTGATGTGCTCGCGGCACGGGTCAGTCCGGCTCGGGGACGACGATTCGCGGCCGGAGTTCAGCAATTTCTCCTGGTTCGCGATGCTGTTCTCCGCCGGTGTCGGCATCGGCATCCTGTTCTTCGGCGTGGCGGAGCCGGTCTTCTATTTCGACAACTCCGGCGCGTTCGGCTATCCGAACAACCCCCATGCGGATGTCGCCGGCGTGACCGACATGGACGTGAACCGCGCCGTTCACGCCATGCGCGTGACCTACTTCCACTGGGGATTCCACGGCTGGGCTGTCTATGTGATCATCGGACTCTGCCTCGCCTATTTCGGCTTCCGGAAGAAGCTGCCGCTCACTTTGCGCTCGGCGCTTTACCCGATCATCGGCGACCGCATCTACGGGCCCATCGGGCACGGCGTGGATCTGCTGGCTGTGTTCGGGACGGTCTTCGGCGTCGCCACGTCGCTCGGCCTCGGCGTGACTCAGATGGCGACCGGCCTGAATGTGCTGTTCGGCGTCGATCCCGGTATCGCGACGCAGATAATCCTGATCATCGTGATCTCGATCGTCGCGACGCTCTCGGCCGTTTCGGGTGTCGGCAACGGCATCCGTATCATCTCCGAGTGGAATATCTGGCTCTCCGTGGTGCTGCTGGCGTTCTTCCTGTTCTTCGGGCCGTTCAAGTGGCTGATGGGCTTCTTCGTAACCTCCATCGGCGACTACATATGGAACGTGATCCCGATGGGCTTCTGGACAGCCGGGACCGACAAGGAGATCGCCTGGCAGGGCGGCTGGACCATCTTCTACTGGGGCTGGTGGATTTCCTGGGCGCCGTTCGTTGGCATGTTCATCGCCCGCATCAGCCGCGGCCGCACGATCCGCCAGTTCATGGTAGGCGTGCTGTTCGTGCCGACCTCCATCGCCTTCTTCTGGCTGTGCATGTTCGGCGGCAACGCCATCTACATGGAGCTCATGGCCGAAGGCGGCGTGGGCACGGCCGGCATCGTCGAGCTGGTGCGCGCATGGAACCTGCCGTCGGCGCTTTACGGCACCATCGACAGGCTGACCGAACTCGCCTTCCTGCAATGGGTGATGGCGGCGCTGGCGACCCTGCTGCTGGCAACCTGGTTCATCACCTCGTCGGACTCGGGCACGCTCGTCATCACCACCATGCTCTCCATGGGCGACGACAACCCGCCGCAACGCTTCCGCATCGTCTGGGGCCTGGGCGAGGGCTTTGTCGCGGGCGTGCTGCTGCTGGCCGGCGGCCTCAAGGCGCTGCAGACGGCCTCCATCGCCGCGGCGCTGCCGATCTCGGTCATCATGCTGTTCATGACC
>JAJECZ010000109.1 GCA_022821735.1 Alphaproteobacteria bacterium
CACGCCCCTGCCGTTCTCGAGCATGTGCGGCAGCACCGCCTGCATGCCGTAGAGCACGCCGTCCACATTGATCGCCCATGTCCGGCGCCACAGGTCGTCGTCGATATCGAGGAAAGCCGACCGGCGCACGGCAGCGCCCGCACAGTTGAACATAAAATCGATGCGACCGAATTCCCGGATGGCCTCGGCAACGGCCGCATCAACGTCTTCCCGCCGGGTGACGTCGGTCGCGACGGCAAGCGCCCTGCCCCCGGTCTGGCGAATGACCTCGACCGTGTTCCGGTTGCCTTCATCGTCGATGTCGCACGCGACAACATTGGCGCCCTCGCGCGTGAAGATCTGCGCCGTCGCCCGGCCGATACCGCTCGCCGCTCCGGTGATGACGATGGTCTTGCCCTGGAAATAACCCGGCGTGCCGGTCATGGAAGATTGCCTCGCTGTTTCGCCCTCTTTCTGGATAGCGCGGCGGGAATTTCCCATCAAGCGGCGCCATGCGCGGCATCCTGCGACAGAGGGCGGCTACCGGTTGTGGGGCGGATTCCTCGCGGCCTGCACCTCCTTGACCCGCTCCGGCCAGGTGGAGCGGATATAGGCGAGGATGTCCCAGATCCCGTCATCGCTCAGGACATCCGCAAACCCCTGCATTCCGCTCTTCGGCCCGCGGATGCCGCGCGCCGCGAACAGTGCTTCGCCGCCGAGTTTGGTGTAGTCGAACAGCAGCCGGTTGTCGTGGTGCCAGGTGTGGCCGGTCGCATCGTGGGGCGGCGCGGGAAAGACGCCGTCCGGACCGGGCTGCCGCCAGTCGGGCTGGCCCTCCAGCTTCGCCCCGTGGCAGGAGGCGCAGTGCTCCGCATAGAGCGCCTGCCCGTTTTCCAGGTCGCGATCGTCCAGTTCGTGGCCCGCGAACGCAGCCGCCGGAACCAGAAACGCGACGAGCGCAAGAGCGTGTCTCACAGCCCCGCAGCCCTCAGTGACAGGCTTTCCCGAGCGCCTTCAGCCGCCAGTAATTGTAGGGCAGCGGGGTGACGAAGCCGGCGGCCAGCATGAGCGGTACGACCCACCATGTCAGCACGGCGCCGCCGGTCAGCGCCCAGTCCACCGCGTTCATCATGGCTTCCATGGAGATCATCGAGATGAACGACATGCCGATCGCCGTCCGGAAGGCGGTGCGAACGTCCATCTGGCGGGAGAGGATGACTGTTTCCAGCGCAATCGAGGTCAGCAGGCCGTTCACGATGGCGAGGATCATGATGGCCATGGTCGGCCAGGGGATGCCGGTGAACTGGAAGAAGGCGATGGTGCCGAAGTCGCCGATGGCGCAGCCGAGCAGGCACCAGGCCGTGTTCTTCGAGGCCCGCCGCCAAGTGTGGCGGCAGTGCCAGTCGATGGCGACGCTTGCAGCTATGGCGACCATGGCGATGCCTCTTGCCCCGTCTTCACCGGCAACATAGTGTTTCCAGTTACTGGAAGGTCAAGCGCCGCAGCCCATGAACATTTCCGCCGCCTCGAAAGCCGCGGGACTGCCCGCGAAGACGGTGCGCTACTATGCCGATATCGGGCTGGTGCCGGCCCCCGCGCGGTCGGAGTCCGGCTACCGGAGCTACGACAACGCCTCGGTGCGGAAGCTCATCTTCGTGCGCCGGGCGCGGGAGTTCGGGTTTTCGATCTCGGAGTGCCGGGATCTGCTCGGCCTCTACGAGGACCGCCGGCGTTCCAGCGCGGACGTGAAGCGCATCGCAACGGCGCGCCTGGAGGAGATTGCGAAGAAGCAGCGCGAACTCCAGTCGCTGCATGACGAGCTTGCCCATCTCGTCGATGCCTGCCGGGGCGACGACCGGCCGGACTGCCCGATCATCGACAGCCTGGGCAATCCCCGCCGCGGACCCCGTCAGGCGCCCTGAGCCGACGGCTGCCGCCTCAGCGCCCGCCGCCCGGCTCACGGGTGCGCGTGTGGTGCGCGATCAGCCAATAGACGAAGGCGGTGCATCCGAGGAAGCCGGCCCAGGCGATCCACTCCATGACGCCGTGCATCCGGCTCGCCACGAACAGGAAGCCCGCCGCGCAGAGGATCATCGTCATCCCGTACAGATACTTTCCGACCCCGTTGTCCCACACGGCCCCGGCCTCCCCTTGTCGTCCGGCCCGGTTCTAGCGAACTGCGGCAGGCGGTTCAACGCCGCTCGGCTCCCTGCGCCGCCCTGCCGCGTCACCGCGCCGCGCCTTGATTACGGTCCGGCCCGCCTTTAGGGTCCGCCCGACCCGCGCGAGCGAAGCGACGAAGGAAACAGGCGCCCCCATGAGCGAGATGCGTTTCACCGGCACCGACAGCTATGTGGCCACCGAAGACCTGATGCTGGCGGTCAACGCCTCCATCACCCTGGAGCGGCCGCTGCTGGTCAAGGGCGAGCCCGGCACCGGCAAGACCATGCTCGCGGAGGAAGTCGCCACGGCGCTCGGCATGCGGCTCATCACGTGGCACATCAAGTCCACGACCAAGGCCCAGCACGGCCTCTACGAATACGACGCCGTGTCGCGCCTGCGCGACAGCCAGCTCGGCGACGAGCGTGTGAAGGACATCCGCAACTATATCGACCGCGGCAAGCTGTGGGACGCCTTCACCTCGGACGAGAAGATCGTCCTGCTGATCGACGAGATCGACAAGGCCGATATCGAGTTCCCCAACGACCTGTTGCAGGAGCTCGACCGCATGGAGTTCTTCGTTTACGAGACCGGCGAGACGATCAGTGCGAAGGTCCGCCCGATCGTCATCATCACCTCGAACAACGAGAAGGAGCTGCCGGACGCCTTCCTGCGCCGCTGCTTCTTCCACTATATCCGCTTCCCCGATCCCGAGACGATGCAGGAGATCGTCGATGTCCACTATCCGGGCATCAAGAAGGATCTGGTGAAGGAATCGATGGAAGCCTTCTTCCAGATGCGCGAGGTGCCGGGCCTGAAGAAGAAGCCGTCCACTTCCGAGCTTCTGGACTGGCTGAAACTGCTGATGGCGGAAGACATCCCGCCGGAGGTTCTGCGCGGCAAGGACGGCAACAAGTCCATCCCGCCGCTCTACGGCGCGCTGTTGAAGAACGAGCAGGACGTGCATCTTTTCGAGCGCCTGATCTTCATGGCGAGACGCGAGGGCCGCTGATGCTCATCAACTTCTTCTTCGACGTAAAGAAGGCGAAGATACCGGCGACGATCCGCGAGTTCCTGATGCTGATCGAGGCGATGGACAAGCGCCTCGTGATGTACAATATCGACGATTTCTACTATCTCTCCCGCTCCGCGCTGGTGAAGGACGAGAAGTATTTCGACCGCTACGACCGCGTGTTCGGGACCTTCTTCAAGGGCGTCGAGGACATAACGGCGACACTGTTCGGCGACGACATTCCCGAGGAATGGCTGCTGCTGCAGGCGGAGAAGCTGTTCAGCGAGGAGGACAAGGCGGCCATCGAGGCCATGGGCGGCTGGGAGAAGCTCATGGAGGAGCTTCGCAAGCGGCTGGAGGAGCAGAAGGAGCGCCACCAGGGCGGCAACCGCTGGATCGGCACCGCCGGCACCTCGCCGTTCGGCACCGGCGGCTACAACCCGGAGGGCGTCGCCATCGGCCAGCGCCGCCGCCGGCAGGGCCGCGCGCTCAAGGTGTGGGACCGGCGCGACTACAAGAACTACGACGACAGCGTGCAGATCGGCATCCGCAACATCCAGCTTGCCCTGCGCCGGCTGCGCGAATTCGCGCGTGTGGGCGAGGACGACGAGCTCGACCTCGACGAGACGATCCGCAGCACCGCGCACAATGGCGGGCTGCTCGACATCATCATGCGCCCGGAGCGCCGCAACCGCGTCAAGGTGCTGATGTTCTTCGACGTCGGCGGGTCGATGGACGACCATATCCGCGTCTGCGAGGAGCTGTTCTCGGCCGCCCGCACCGAGTTCAAGCATCTCGAATACTACTATTTCCACAACTTCACCTACGAATATATGTGGCGGGACAACCGCCGGCGGCACGAGCAGCGCACGCCGACCTGGGACGTCATCAACACCTATCCCAAGGACTACAAGGTGATCTTCGTCGGCGACGCTTTCATGAGCCCCTACGAGATCACCTACAAGGGCGGCTCCGTGGAGCACTGGAACGAGGAGCCGGGCCTGCTCTGGGCGCAGCGCATGCTCGACCAGTGGCCGAACTCCATCTGGCTGAACCCGCGCCCGGAAACGCGCTGGGAGCACACGCCGTCCACCATGATCGTCAAGGAGGTCATGGCCAACCGCATGTTCCCGCTCTCCATCGACGGCCTCGACCGGGGCCTCAGGGTGCTGACCGCCGCCTGATGTTCCGCATCGCCCTCGGGGCGGCGCTGGCCGCGTTCCTTTCGGCTGCCGCGCCGGCCTCGGCCGGCGGCGCGATGACCGTAGAAGACGCCCGCGCGCGCATCCTGCTGCCGTCCCGGCCCGGCGCGGCGTGGCTCACCATCCGCAATTCCGGCGCGGCCGACCGGCTCGTCGGCGCGGAAAGCCCGGCGGCGGCGCGCGTCGAGCTTCACCGGCACGTCCACAGGGACGGCGTCATGACGATGCGCAGGGTGGAGGCCATCGACATCCCGGCCGGCGGCGAGGCGGCGCTGGAGCCCGGCGGCGACCACCTCATGCTGTTCGGCCTGGAACCCGGGCTGAAGACGGGCGGCAGCTTCCCGCTCACGCTCCTGTTCGAGACGGCCGGCGCCGTGACCGTCGAGGTCCGCGTGGCGCCGCTCGCCGAAACGATGCCGAAGCGCAAGCGCCAGTGATGCAGCGGGCCGGGCGGGCTCAGCCGAGCAGCGCGCCCTCCAGCATCTCTACGGCGAAGGCCAGCCCGATGCCGGCGCAGACCGCGCCCGCAAGCCGCGGCTGCAGGGCCGCAGCCGAAGCCGCCTTCCCGACGCCGCGCACCAGAAACGCCGCGCCGAGCGTAATCGCCATCTGCACGGCAGCAAGACCGACAAGATAAGCGACGATCGGCGTGGGCTCCGCGCCGATGACTGCCGCGCCGTAGGCCGCACCGTGAAACAGGCCGGCAAAGGCAAACAGAACAGCCGCGGCCGGGGCCGGAAGCCCGCGTCCGAACAGCACCATGCCGCCCAGCAGCAGCACGGACAGCGCCACGACCGGCTCCACCATGGGCAGGGCCACGGAGCCGACCGCGAGCAGGCAGCCGGCCGCCATGCCGAGGACGGCCGCCAGCGGCGGCGCCCAGACATTGCGCATGAAGGCGGCCGCCAGGCCCAGCGCCACCAGGAAGGCGAAATGGTCGAGCCCGATCACCGGATGTCCGATTCCCGACAGCAGCCCCTGCGCGAACGTCGCGGGCACCGTACCGCCCATCGGGTGGTGGGCGAAGGCGGGCGCGGCGGCGAGAACGAACGGCAGGCCGATGAGAACGATGCGGAACGGCATGGGCGGTCAAGCCTCCACAAGCGGATTTCGGAGGGCGGAGCCTACATTTCCTTCCCCGCCTTGTCGATGAGCCGAACCTCGCTTTCGGCACAATTCCGGAAGTGTCATGAAATGTCATGTTTTGTCATGGTCGGGCAGGAAATCGCCGTCCTCCGGCCCGTCCTCGTCGTCATCGGTCCAGTCCTCCTCCTCATCATCGTCATCGCCGTCCCAGTTCTCCTCGTCTTCATCGTCATCGCCGGCCCAGTTCTCGTCGTCCTCGTCGAACGGGTCGTTGCCGCAACGCCTCTCTTCCCATTCGATCCGGTCCCGCCTGCGCTCTTCGACCTCGTCCGGGGCCCAAGGGTCGTAGATTTCGGCGTAGCCGTTGCGGCGCTGGTAGAGCCAGTCATGCTCGGCGCCGTCCGCCCTGTTGTCGTTGATCCTGTCCTCGTGGCCGGGCGGGTCATCGCCGCGCCACGGGTCGTCCTCGTAGGTCTCCTCCGGCGGGTCGTCGGCCAGCGGCAGGTCGTTCGCCGGCGCGGACGGGGGGCCGAAGCTCACGGGCAGGCGCATCCGCTCCTCGACGGCCCCGGCGAGCCTGCGGGCAACCTCGTCGTGCGCGGCCCCGTCGAAGCCCTCCTGCGCCTCAAGCTCCTCCCGGCTCTCGCAGTGCCGCGCGAGCGCGCATCGGGCCCGGTCGAGGCCGCTGCGCACGGCCTCGGCAAGCGGACCGGGCTCGGTGCCGACCTCCTGCGCCTCCCCGGCCTCGATCTCGCCGAACTCGTCCTCGTGCGGCAGCGGCCAGAGCCGGGCCCGGCTGTTCTGGCCGGCCGGCCCGACCAGCCCGGCGATCTCCGCCTGGAAGCGCAGCACCCGGAGCATCATGCAGGCCGAGCCGCTGGCGACGGCCGCGTCCCACGCCTGCTCCAGCCGGGCCAGCAGGATGCGGGCCTCGTCCCTCCCGGTGCGCTTCCAGGACAGGCGAATGCGCCGCAGGCGTTCCACGATCCAGGGCCGCTCCAGCAGGGCGCATCCGGTCTGGCGGGCGGAGCGCTCGGAGTAGCCGGCCTGCCTTGCGGCGTCTGCGGCATTGCCGGAGACGGCATAGTGGCGGCAGAAGGCCTCCTGGCGTGTGGAGAGCGCAATGGCGGGGTCGATGATGGGCATGGGGCGGGCGGCTCCTTTCGTTCCGCTGGCATTCGACAAGGAAGCCCGGCAGCGGTGCGGGACCGCGCCGGGCCGGGAGGGCGGCGTTGACGGACAGCACCGCCCCGTCGGGGAGCGACCCTGTTTCGCGCGTGATCCGCGTGCG
>JAJECZ010000499.1 GCA_022821735.1 Alphaproteobacteria bacterium
CCCGCGCCATGCGCCGCCGGATCGACGCGGACCGGGCCGCGCAGCCGTCCGCCATAGCCGCGCGAGAGGAAATGCGGGCGGTGCCCGGCGGCGGCGAGGCGTTCCGCGACGGCAAGCGCAACCGGCGTCTTGCCGGCCCCGCCCAGCACGGCATTGCCGATGCACACGACCGGCACCGGCGCCCGGCGGGCCCTGCCGCGCCCGGGCCGCGAAAGCCGGGCGTAAAGCCAGCCGGCCGGAGCGAGCAGCCGGCCCTCCGGCGCTCCCGCATCGCTCCAGAAGGCCGGCGGGCGCACAGGTCAGACGCGGGCGAGCAGCGGCGAGAGCGCGCCCAGCACCTCGTCCAGCACGCCGCCGCGGGCGTTGGCTACCGCCGCCGCGCGGGCTGCCTGCGTCCGGCGCGCTTCGCCGTCGGAAAGCAGCAGGCCGATGGCGGCCACCAGCTCGTCCCGGTCCGCGACCCGGCGCGCACCGCCTGCCGCCGCGAGTTCGGCCACGATCTCGGTGAAGTTGAACATGGCCGGTCCATGCACCAGGGCCGCGCCGAGCCGTGCGGGTTCGAGCGGGTTCTGTCCCCCGTGCGCCACCAGCGAGCCGCCGACGAACACCGCTTCGGCCACGCGGTAGAAGAGCCCGAGTTCGTCCAGCGTATCGGCAAGATAAACCTCGGTCGCGGCGCCGGGCAGCTCTCCGCGCGACCGCCTGGCGACGGCGAGACCGTTCCTTACGGAGAGCAGCGTTTCGACCTCGTCCCCGCGTTCGGGATGGCGGGGGGCGAGGATGGTCAGTACGCCCGCATGGCTGTGCCGCAGCGCCTCATGCGCGTAGGCGACCGCAGCCTCCTCGCCGGGATGCGTGGATGCGGCGAGCCAGACCGGGCGGTCGGCGACGGCGTCCAGCACGCCTTCGAGCGCGGTTTCGTCTGCACCGAGCGGCGGTGCGGCGAATTTCAGATTGCCCGGTATGCGGACGGGATCGGCCCCCAGCATGCGGAACCTCGCCGCATGCTCCGCATCCTGCGCGAGCGTGAGCTCGAAAGACCCGAGCAGCCGGCGCGCGAAGCGCGGGAAACGGCGCCATCGCCGGAACGAGGTTGGCGACATGCGCGCATTCAACAGCGCCGCCGGTACGCTCTGCGCGCGGAGTTCGCAGAGCATGTTGGGCCAGAGCTCCGACTCGATCCAGAGCGCGAGGTCGGGCCGCCAGTGCTTGAGAAACCGGCGTACCCAGGCCGTCCTGTCCATCGGATAATACTGGTGGGTCGCGCCCGGCGGCAGCCGTCGGGCCAGCAGGGTGGCTGCGGTGCGGGTGACCGACGTCGCAAGCACCGCCGCATCCGGGCGCATTGCCGCGAGCCTGTCGATCAGCGGAAGGACGGAAGCGGTCTCGCCGATGCTGGCCCCATGGAACCACACCAGCGGGCCGTCGGGACGCGATGCGCTGGCGATGCCGCGCCGTTCGCCCAGTCGCGCCGGGTCTTCCCGGCCGCGCCGCCGCCGGTGGGCGACATAGACCGGCAGGACAGGCGCCAGAAGGCCGGTCGCCGCCCGATAGGCGAGATGCATCATGAGGCCGCTTTGGACGGCAACGGATCATGTCCGCAAAGCCGGTCGGCGCGGTCGGTGAGGCCGTCCAGCGCCTCCTTGAGGCGCGGCAGGGCGTCGTCGTCCGAAACCGGCAGCGCTTCGCCGAACAGATAGACGCCGCGATTGACGGGAAACGGCAGCAGCAGACGGTCCCAGCTTCGCAGAAGAACGCGACGACGGACCGACCAGGACACCGGCAGGATGCGCACCCGCGTGAGCCGGGCGAGTGCGGCCGCCCCTGGATGCGGCACCCCGCGGGGTCCGCGCGGCCCGTCGGGGGTGATCGCCACAATGTCGCCCGCGCGTACCAGGCGGACCAGGCGGCGCAGCGCCGGCGCCCCGCCCCGCTCCGTGGAGCCGGAGACGGTATGCAGGCCGAACCCCTCCGCGATGGAGCCGCCGATCTGGCCGTCGCGATGCGCGGAAATAAGCACATGCGTGCGGTCGGGCCAGGGCCAGTCCACCGGGAAGAGCATCAGCCGCCCGTGCCAGAAGCAGACCACGGCGCTGCCGTCTTCGTTCAGCGCCGCCTCCAGATGCTCGCGCCCTTCGACGCGCCAGCGCGTCGTGCCGGCCACTAGCCGGACATAGGCGACCAGCAGCCGCTTCGCGAGGCGCTGCGCCGCCGGGTGGCGCAACAGCCGCCTGCCGAGGCGTTTAGGCAATGCGGCGGCCCGCCTCGGCGAACTGCAGCGCGTGCAGGCGCGCATAGGCGCCGCTCTGCGCCAGCAGCGCGCCGTGGCCGCCCGACTCGATAACCCGGCCCTTGTCGATGACATGGATGACGTCGGCATTGGCGACGGTCGAGAGGCGGTGCGCGATGACGACGGTGGTGCGGCCCTGTTTCAGGCGCTCCAGCGCGGCCTGGACCAGCCGCTCGGTCTCGGTGTCGAGCGCGGAGGTCGCTTCGTCGAGCAGCAGGATCGGCGCGTCCTTCAGCATGGCGCGCGCAATGGCGATGCGCTGGCGCTGGCCGCCCGAGAGGCGTACGCCGAACTCGCCGACCCGTGTGCGGTAGCCCTCCGGCATGGCCTCGACGAAGTCGTGCGCGCCCGCATTGCGCGCGGCGGCCTCGACCTCTTTCTCCTCCGCGCCCGGCCGTCCGCAGGCGATATTGGCGTGAATGCTGTCGTCGAACAGCGATACCTCCTGGCTCACCAGCGCGATCCTGTCCCTGAGCGAAGCGAGGGTGACGCCGCGCAGGTCCTGCCCGTCTATGGCGACCCGGCCGGTTTCGACATCGTAGAAGCGCGGGATGAGGTTGAGGATCGTGGTCTTGCCGGCCCCGGAAGCCCCGACCAGGGCGGATGTGCGGCCTGCCGGGAAGGTGAGCGAGAGGCCGGAGAGCGCCGCCGGTCCTCCCGAATAGGAGAACGAGACATCCTCGAAGGCGATCTCGCCCCGTCCGACGCGGAGCGGGGCGGCGTCCGGCGCGTCCACGATCTCGGGTTTCCGGTCCAGCAGTTCGAAGCAGCGCTGCGCGCCGACCAGCCCCTGCTGGATAGCGGCGTTGACGCTGACGAGATGCTTGACCGGCCGGTAGGCGACCAGGAAGGCGGTGAGGAACGCGACGATGGTGCCCGGCGTTATGTTGCCGGCGGCGACCTGCCCGCCGCCGTAGAAGATGACGGCGGCAATGGCGACGGCGCCCAGGAACTCCATGATCGGGCGGGAGACCGCCTGCACGCGCACTGTCTTGATCGTCAGGCGGCGGATGCGGTCGATAGCGGCGTCAGCTTCCCTGCGCTCGCGGTCCTCCAGCCGGTAGGCCTTGATGTGGCGGATGCCGGTGAGCGTCTGTTCGAGCGTGGCGGTGAACTCGCCCCAGCTCGTCTGCGCGGAGCTCGTGATCCGGCGGATGCGCCGGCCGATGCGCAGGACCAGGATGAGCGTCGTCGGGAACACGAACAGCACGATCAGGGTAAGCAGCCAGTCCTGGTAGAACAGCACGCCCAGCACGAAGACGACGGTGAGGCTGTCTCTGCCTAGCGTGAGCAGCGTCGTGGACAGGGCCTGGCGCATCAGGTTCACATCGTTGGTGAAGCGCGAGATCAGGGCGCCGGTGCGGCTGTTGTCGAAAAACACCAGGTCCGCATGGACCAGATGGCCGAACATCGCGGACTGGAAGGAGGCGACCACGCCTTGGCCGACCCTGGCGAGAATGACGGCCGAAAAGTAGGCCGAGAAGCCTTGCACCAGGCCCAGCGCGAAGATCGTGAGGGAGACGAAAACGATCAGCGCCTCGTTTCCCGCGACCAGGACTTCGTCTACCAGCTCCTGCACCACGCGGATGTAGCCGGCCTGCGCGGCGGCGCTCAGCGCCATCGCCAGCGCGGCCAGGCGGAGCGCCGGCAGGCTGGCGCGGATATGGCTTCGCCAGAGGCGGCCGATCAATGCGCGAACGGGAAGGTCCTGGGGGGCGGCCATGAGGCCCGCTTCATAACACGGGCGGGCGGCGGACGGGAGCGTCGGTGCGTGTCCGGACGGGATAGTTGCTTGTCTCGCGGGAGCCGGCGTAAAGTCGCCGAGGCTAAAGCAGGGTCCGGACAAACGGGCCTATTCATCGGGAGGTTGCAGACCATGAGACGTTCGCTTCTTGTTGCGACAGCAGCGGCGGCGGTCCTGACCGCGGGCGCCGTTCAGGCCGACGAGATCAGGATCGGGGTGCTCTACCCGATCGCCGGAACCGGAGCCGTTTACGGCGAGCCGGCGATGCACGGCCACAACATGGCCGTCGACGAACTCAATGCCGCAGGCGGCATCCTCGGCAAGAAAATTGTGAGCTTCGCCCGCGACACCAAGCTGAAGCCGGCCGCCGCTTCCGCTGCTGCCAAGGAACTGATTACCAAGGACGGCGTGAATGTCCTGGTCGGCGGGCTTTCCTCGGCCGTCGGCCTTGCGATCTCCGAGGTCGCGCGCCAGGAGGGCGTCGTCTATGTCGCGACGATCCCGAAGACGATCAAGCTCACCACCGAGAAGCGCCACGACCATGTCTTCCGCACCGCCTCGCATACCGATTTCGAGGGCGATGCGATGGGCCAGATCGTCGCCAAGCTCGGCCTGAAGAAGATCTGCGACATCCAGCTCGACTATGCCTATGGCCACGACCTCGCCGCCGGCATCGAGAAGGGGCTGAAGCGCCACGCGCCGGGTGCGGAGAAGGTGCTCGACCTGCGCGTCAAGCTCGGGGCAACCGACTACAACGCCTTCATCTCGCAGATCATGGGCGCAGGCTGCGACGGCGTGACCAGCGGCCTCTGGGGCTCGCACTTCGTCAACTTCGCCCAGCAGGGCAGCCCGTTCGGCCTCTTCAACCAGATCAAATACATCTCGGGCGGCGAGATCGCGAGCCATGAGATCGCCGGCAAGATGAAGGGCGACTATCCGGACAATGTGTGGTCCAACACCTACGAGCTCTGGTACCACCACCACGATCCGAGCCATGTCGCCTTCCAGGAGGCGCTCGCGGAGCGCTCCGGCACCAAGGAAACCGCGATGTGGCCGGTACTCGCCTATATCGGCGTGAAGTTCATCGCGGCCGCGGCCGAGAAGGCCGGCTCGATGGACGCGGACGCGCTCGCCGCCGCGCTGAAGGGCATGAGCATCGACACGCCGGTCGGCCCGCGCACCATCGATCCTGAGACCCACCAGGCCGACACCGGCCAGTTCTGGGGCCCGATGGTCAAGAAGGAAGGCGTGGACTACCGCGTGATGGACCCCGTGACCTTCATTCCGGCGGTCATCGAAGAGTAGCGGCACCCAAGGAATGCGACCGGCCCGCGGGGGCCGGTCGCATTTTCCCTCTTCCCGACACCGCTGACGGAGCCCGTCCGTGGACTCCCTGATCCAGTTCGCGCAGCAGGACCTGGGCAATCCGGGGCTGGCGGCTCTGCTCTCCAACCCCTCCTTCGCCTTCATCCAGCTCATGAATTCCTTCTCGCAGGCGATGAACCTGTTCATCATCGCCGCGGGCCTGTCGCTGATCTTCGGCGTCCTGCGCGTCATCAACTTCGCGCATGGCGCCTTCTACATGTTCGGCGCCTATATCGTTTATTCCGTAGCCCAGGAATGGACCGGCAATTTCTGGCTGGGCGTCGCGGCCGCCGGCCTTGGCCTCGCGGTCATGGCGGTCGTCATCGAGCGCGGCCTCTTCCAGTACATTTACGACAAGGAGCATCTCATGCAGCTGCTCCTGACCTTCGCCGTCGTGCTGATCCTTTCCGATGTCGCCAAGATCATCTGGGGGACGGACCAGTACAGCGTCTCCTATCCGGCGAGCATGAAGGGCGCGGTCGATCTGGGCGTCACCTTCTATCCGACCTACCGGCTGTTCCTGATCGTGGTCGGCCCCGCCATCGCCATCGGGCTCTGGCTGTTCACCGAGCGCACGCGCTTCGGGCGGCTCACGCGCGCCGCGACGCAGGACCGTGAAATGCTCTCGGCGCTGGGCGTCAATGTGCCGATCATTTACACCGGCGTCTTCATCCTGGGCTCCGTGCTGGCCGGCATCGGCGGCGGGCTCGCCGCGCCCTTCAACTCGCCGACGCCCGGCATGGACGCGACGATCATCGTGGACTGCTTCGTCATCGTCATCGTCGGCGGCCTCGGCTCGATCTGGGGCAGCTTCATCGGCGCGATCATCTACGGGCTCGTCTTCAACTACGGCTCGGTGATCGTGCCCAACTGGCAGGACGTGTTCCCCTTCCTGATCCTGCTGGCGGTGCTTCTGGTGCGGCCGTGGGGCCTGTTCGGAAAGCCCGAGGGGGGCAACGCCTGACATGACCGGCCGCATGACCCGCCCGGTGCTGGCCGCCTGCCTCACAGTGCTCGTGCTGCTGGCGCTGGTGCCCTTGCTGGAGTCGAACTACCTGATCGACCTCTTCAACGAGATCATGATCTACGCGCTGTTCGCGCTCAGCCTGAATGTCATCATCGGCTATTCGGGCAATGTCTCCTTCGGGCATGCCGCCTATTTCGCCATCGGCGGCTACACCATGGCGATCCTGCTCACCACCTACGAGTGGTCGCTGCTGCCGGCGTTCGCCGCTTCGGTTGCGTTCTCCTTCGTTGCCTCCGGCGTGGTCGCCTATTTCTGCACGCGGCTGACCGACATCTACTTCGCCATGCTGACGCTCGCCTTCTCGATGCTGGTATGGGGCGTGGCCTTCAAATGGCGCTCGATGACCGGCGGCGACGACGGTTTCGTCGGCGTGGACGTGCCGGCCTTCATCGCCGAGCGTGTGCCGTTCTACTATTTCTCGCTGGTCGTGATCGCCACGGCGGTGGCGGTGCTCTGGGTCATCTGCCATTCAGCCTTCGGCCGCGCGCTGCTGGCGGTGCGCGAGAACCCGGTCCGCGCGGGCTTCGTCGGCATCAACACGCGGCTGATGCGCTGGTGGGCGTTCGTCGTGGCGGGCACCTTCGCCGGCATTGCGGGCTCGCTGTTCGCCATGGTGCATCGGGGCATGTACACGGAATCGGCGTTCTGGCCCGAGAGCGCGACCGTGCTCATCATGACGCTGCTGGGCGGCATGTACTCCTTCTTCGGCCCGGCGATAGGGGCGGCCAGCCTGTTCCTGCTCGAACGCCTCACCAACGAATACACCGAATACTGGCCGCTCGTGCTGGGCACGATCCTGCTGGCGATCCTGATGTTCCTGCCGGAGGGGCTGGCGGGGCTGGCGCAGGCGGTCCGCCGCCAGATCCTCCGGGGGCGCTGAGGCCATGCTGAAGATCGAGGGCCTGTTCAAGCAGTTCGGCGGGTTCATCGCCATAAACGACGTCTCCTTCGAGCTCATCGAAGGCGAGAAGCACGCCATCATCGGGCCGAACGGCGCGGGCAAGACGACCTTCTTCAACCTGGTCACGGGCCATTTGCTGCCGGACCGAGGCAGCGTGGCCTTCCAGGGCGAGGACATCACCGGCCGGCCGCCGCACCGCATCGTCAAGCTCGGCCTCGCGCGCTCCTTCCAGCGGATCAACATCTATCCGCGCATGTCGGTGTTCGAGAATGTCCAGGTTGCGCTGATTGCCCGCGAGCGCCAGGAGCTGCGCTTCTTCAGTCTCGCCGCCGGCCTTTGCGGGCCGGAGACGAACGAATTGCTGGAACTGGTCGGGCTGGACGAAGAGGCGGACGAGCTCGCCGGCGAACTCGCCTACGGCAAGCAGAAGCAGCTGGAACTGGCCATTGCGCTTGCCGAAAACCCCCGCGTGCTGCTGCTCGATGAGCCGACCGCCGGCATGTCGCCCAGCGAGACCGAGGAGGCGATCCGGCTGATCCGCGAGATCGCCGATGCGAGGGGGCTCACGCTGCTGTTCACCGAGCACGACATGACGGTCGTGTTCGGCATCGCCGACCGGATCACCGTGCTCCACCACGGCGAGATCATTGCGTCGGGAGCGCCGGAGGCCGTGCGCAGCGACCCGGTCGTGCGCCAGGTCTATCTCGGCGAGGAGGAGGCGGTGAATGGCGCAGCTTGAAGCCAGGAACCTGCACACCTCTTACGGTCTGTCGCGTGTGCTGTTCGGCGTTTCCTTCGAGGTCGAGCAGGGCTCCTGCATCGCGCTGATCGGGCGCAACGGCGTCGGCAAGACCACCACTATGCGCTCGCTGATCGGGCTCACGCCGCCTTCCGAGGGCGAGGTGGTCTGGGAGGGGCGGCAGATCGCCGGGCTCGCCCCGCACACGGTCGCCAAGCTCGGCATCGGCTTCGTGCCGGAGGACCGGCGCATCTTCCCGGAGCTCACGGTCTGGGAGAACCTCGACATCGCGCGGCGGCCGGCGGAGCCGGGGCGGCAGGCCTGGGGCGAGGACGAGGTATTCGACCTCTTTCCCGACCTGAAGGATATCCAGTCGCGCGCCGGCGGTGTGCTCTCCGGCGGCCAGCAGCAGATGCTGACCATCGCCCGCTCGCTTATGGGCAATCCGCGCCTGCTGCTGCTCGACGAGCCTTCGGAGGGCCTCGCCCCGCGCGTCGTGGAGACGCTGCGCGAGCGCGTGCGCACGCTCAAGGAAAGCGGCCTTTCCATCGTCCTTGCGGAACAGAATCTCGGCTTCGTGCTGGCGCTTTCCGACACGTGCCATATCATGGAGAAAGGCGAGATCGTCTATTCCGGCACGCCGGACCATCTGCGCGAGAACCGCGATGTGCTCGACAGGCATCTGACGCTGTGAAGGAAGCGGAGACCTTTCGCGAGGAAGGCGTCGCGGTGCTGCGCGGCGTGCTCGACGCCGCGTGGCTCGACCGGCTGGCCGACGCGGTGGCCGCCAACATGGCATCGCCTGGGCCCTACGGGCGCGACCATGCCGAGCCGGGGCAGGGCAGCTATTTCGGCGACTATGTGAACTGGCGGCGCTTCCCCGCCTATCTGGAAGTCGGGCGCGAGGGACCGCTCGGCCGCCTTGCCGCAGAACTTACCGGCGCATCGCGTGTCCAATTCTTCCATGAGCATGTGCTGGTGAAGGAGCCGGGGACCTCTCAACCGACGCCGTGGCACCAGGACATGCCCTATTACTGCATGTCAGGGGCGATGACGGTGAGTTTCTGGGTGCCTCTGGACCCGGTGCGGGCCGGGGTCTGCCCGCATTTCCTTGCCGGCAGCCACCGCTCGCGCACCGCCTGGCTGCCGCGCCGCTTCAAGACCATGGCGGCGCTGGAAGGCGACACGAGCGACTACGAACCCTTCCCCGACATCGATGAGGCGGCGCAGGCAGCCGATATCCGCAGCTTCGACCTGGAGCCGGGCGATGCGGTCGC
>JAJECZ010000510.1 GCA_022821735.1 Alphaproteobacteria bacterium
GCGCCAGCCGGCCGAGGCGGTAATCCGCGATCGCCATGATGGCGACGGCCCCAAGCCGCGAGACATGCGGCACCCGGACCCCGACGGCCAGCGAGCGCGTCGCCGTTGCGATGCCGAGCCCGCCCGTGGCCGCGTCGCGCGCAATGCAGGTGAAGGTCATCGGCTTTTCCTCCCCGCCCCCGCGCTGCCGGGGGCCGTCGCTAGAATGCCAGCGCCCAGCGCTTGAGCAAGTCCCGCTCCAGGTCCCGCGCCTGCGCAAGCCAGGCCTCCGCCCGTTCCCGCTCCTCCGTGTCCGGTTCCGGGCCGAGCGCGTCCAGCCGCCGGCGCTCGTCGAGGTCGCTCGTGAAGAGCGCGAAGGCCAGCCGGCGCCCGGAGGCGGCATGGAGATAGCCGGCAAGGCCGCGGCCGTAATACATGGTGCCGGTCTTGGCCCAGACGCGGAACGCCAGCGCCGGCTCGTCCTCCCAGTCCGCCAGCGGCCCCTTCCAGCCGGAAACCGGCAGCAGCGACTCGAAGCTGCGGCCCCCGTAGCGCCGCCCGTCGGCATAGCGCAGCAGCGCCGCCATCCGCCGCGGCGAGGCGCGTGACCGGCTGCTGAGGCCCGAATGGCGGTCCAGCAGCCAGTCCGTCCCGTCCCCGCTCAGGCGCCGGTCCAGTTCCGCTTGCAGGCGGGCGGCGGAGGCTTCCAGCGTCTCGGGCCTGCCGGCCAGCCTGCGGGCCGCGCCGAGGCCCATCAGCTCGGCGACGAGATTGTTGCTGTATTGCAGGGAGAGGCCGGCGATATCGACGAGTCTCGGGCCCCGATGGCGGGCGACGGTCCGGGCGTCCGCCGGCGCGCTTCCGGCTTCCGGCCGGGTCAGCGCGAGCCCATGCATCGCCGCGAGTTCGCGGAAGAGCCCGGCGGCAAACCGGGAAGGCCGGCTCACCGGCAGCCATGTCCGGCCGCGCCCGCGCACCGTCAGCCTCCAGGTCGGTCCATCCGGCGTTTCGAGGCGGTGGAAAAGCGGCTCCCCGCCGCCCGTCATGGCCCGCAGGGGCGCCAGGTCGCCGCCCGGCAGGGCGAACGCCGCAAGCCCGCCGCCTGGCCGCGCGCCCCAGATCACGCGCCGCCGGTTGAACGAAAGCGAGAGCGCCGAGACGCCCGGATTGTAGGTCGCCCAATCGCTCTGCCCGGCATCGATCAGGGCCGCGCGCGCAAGCAGGCTGTCGTCGTAGAAGAAACGGGCCCGTGCAACGCCGGCTTCGACACCGGCCCGGGCGAGCGACATCAGGTCCTCCACGGCAAGCAGCGGGTCGCCGCCGCCCACCAGGTAGAGGTCCTCGCCGGAGAGTTGCAGCGCGGTCTCGAACCGGTGCCCGCCGCCCAGCACTTCCAGCGCTGCCACGGCGGTCGCGATCTTGGCCGTGGAGGCGGGCAGGAACGCCTCGTCCGCCCGCCGCGAGGCCAGCACCGCGCCTCCGTCGAGGTCGGCCAGGATATATCCGGTGCGCGCGCCTTCGAGGCCGGCCGCCGCGATCAGCGCTTCGGCCGGCGGCGGCAACGGCTCCGCCGCAAGCCGCACACCTGCAACCGGCCATGCGGCAAGCAGCGCCGCGCACAGCGCCAGCGCCGGCCGGCGCCTGCGCCTCAACTCGGCAGGAAGCGTTCGCAATGGATGCGCTCCTCCGCAACGCCGACGGCGCGGAGCCGGTCCCGGGCCGCGTCGATCATCGCCGGCGGGCCGCAGACATAGGCGTCGATATCCGTGTCGGGCGGGTCGATCAGATCGGTGACGAAGCCGGTATGGAAGGAAGGGTCGCCGCCCGGCTCCTCCACCGCGATGCTCACCCGCGCGCCGCCGGCGGCGAGCCGGTCGACCGCGAACAGCCGGCCCGCGGAGGCCGCGCCGAACAGCACGGCCGCCGGCTGCCGCCCTTCCAGCGCCTCCAGCATGGCGAGGATCGGGGCGAGGCCGGTGCCGCCGGCCACCATCAGCACCGGGCGCACCGGCTCGCGCAGGAAGAACCCGCCATAGGGGCCCGACAGGTCGAGCCGGTCGCCCGGCTTCGCGCGCGCCGCCAGATAGTTCGACATCAGGCCGTCCGGCAGCAGGCACGCATGGAACTCGGCCCGGTCCCGGCGGGAGAAGGAAAAGGCGCGCTCCGCCCCGGCGCCGGGCACGCCGATCCGGGCGTACTGGCCCGGCAGGAAGGGGAGCTCCCGGTCGGGCGCAAGGTCGAAACGCACCGTGTCCTCGGCGATCCGCTCCACCGCGGTGAGCGTCGCCTGCGTGCTCACCGCACCTCCCGTCAGCGAAAAGGGATAGGGGAAGCGGAGCGCGCAGTCGCCGAGCGGGCGCATCTGGCAGGTCAGCACCAGCCCGGCGGCTTCCTCCTCGGCGGTGAGCGCCTCCGGGCTGGCGTCTCCCACATCGTACTCGCCCTCGGTGCAGCGCGCCTTGCAGGTGGCGCATACGCCCTCCCGGCAGTCGGTGGCGAGTTCGATTCCCTGCGCCTGCGCGGCCTGGAACACCGTCTGCCAGGGCTGGCCGACGATCTCGCGCTCGGTTCCGTCCTCGAAGGCGAGGCAGAGGCGCAGGCTCATCTCCCTGCCGC
>JAJECZ010000347.1 GCA_022821735.1 Alphaproteobacteria bacterium
TGAGGGTGATCGCCTCCTCGCCGTCGAACGGCCCCTCTATGGCCTCGCCGCCCGCGCGGATGAGCGCGCGCAGCTTCGCCGCGGCCAGCGGCGTCTCGACCTTGAAATAGGCGACCCCGCCGATCTCCTGCGCGAGCCGGACGAGGAAGGGCACGGAGAGCTCCACCCCGGAAAGCGGCGCATCCTGCACCATGATCGGCAGGCCTGCTTCCGCCGCCCGCGCGAACTGTTCGAAAGTCTGCGCCTCCGTGCCCCGGAGCCCGGTCCCGTGATAGGGCGGCATCAGCATGACCATCGCGGCCCCCAGCTCGGCCGCCCACCGGCAGCGCTCAACCACGATCCGGGTCGAGAAATGCGAGGCCGCGACGATCACCGGCAGGCGGCCCGCGACATGCTCCAGGCAGGTCCGGGCGAGCGTCTCTCGCTCCTCGTCGGAAATCAGGAACTGCTCGGAATAGTTGGCGAGGATGCAGAGCCCGTCCGAACCCTGGTCCACCATGCAGTCGATAACCCGCCGCTGGCCTTCGAGGTCGAGGTCTCCGGTTTCGGTGAAGACGGTCGGGACGACCGGCCACACGCCGCGCCAAGGTCTTGCCACGCTGTTCCCTCCCGATCCCCGAATGCCGGTCCGCGCCAGCTTACGCGATTTCCGCCGGACCCGGATCGGGCCTTATCCTTGCGGGAGTCGCTTCAGCCATCCGGGGGCGAGGACATGACGCGCGACCTGCATCCATTTCTCCGCCATCCCGGCCATCCCCTGCCGGCCGCGATAGCGCACCGCGGCTATTCCGCCCGGCACCCCGAAAACACGATGGTTGCCTTCGCCGCCGCGGTCGAGCTCGGCTACCGGATCGTCGAGACCGACGTTCACGCCACCGCCGACAATGTCCTCGTCGTGTTTCACGACAGCCGCCTGGACCGCCTCACGGACAGGCGCGGCCTCGTCTCGGAGATGAGCTGGCCGGAGCTGCGCTGCGCCCGTGTCGGCGGCCGGGAACGGATCCCGCGCCTCGAGGAAGTGCTGACGACCTGGGACCGGTTGCGGGTGAACATAGACCCGAAGCAGGACAGCGCCGTCGGGCCCCTGCTCGACGTGCTCCGGGACACCGATGTGTGGGACCGGGTTTGCGTCGGATCGGAGTCCGGCCGCCGCCTTCGCCGCATCCGGGCTGCGGCCGGCGACCGGCTTTGCACGTCGATGGGCACGGCCGAGGTCGCCCGTCTCTGGCTGGCCGGCCATACTCTGCCGTTCGGCGGATTTGCGGCCGATTGCGCGCAGGTCCCGCCGTACCGGTACGGACTTCCGGTCATCGACCGCGCGTTCATGGCGGCCGCGCACGCCCGCGGCCTGCCGGTGCGTGCATGGACCATCAACGACGAGGCCGAAATGAACCGCCTTCTCGACCTCGGCGTGGACGGGGTCATGACCGACGAGGCGGAACTCCTGAAGCGGGTGTTTCAGGCCCGCGACATCTGGACCGCGTGAGCGGCTCCTGGAGGTCCCGGCACCCGGCAGTCCCGCGCGCCGGCGCGGCTCCTTGCGTACCGGGCTTTTCCGGCTTGAGCGTTCGGGCCGCGGCTTCACGGCGACACGAGGTCGAGATGACAAGCCATTACGCTTGACGTAATGCGGATCGAACGCCTAAGGTCGCTATGCAGGCCGTGGTTTGGTTGGAAGCGCATTGATCGTCGGCTTCGGGAACAGAAGGACGGAAGCGTTCTACCGGGGCCGCAGGGTTCCAGCGTTCTCCGGCTTTGCGCGCACCGCCTCACGCAAGCTGGACCAGCTTGATGCGGCGACCGGCTTGCGCGACCTGGCGCGGCCCGGCAACCGGCTCGAAGCTCTGAAGGGTCGTCGCAGGGGACAATGGAGCATATGGATCAACGACCAGTGGCGGATTTGTTTTGAATGGCCGGATGGAAGCTCCGGCCCGACAGACGTGGAAATTGTCGATTACCACTGACGAGGAGGCTCATCGCGATGCGTGACCCCATCCATCCGGGCGAAACCCTGCGGGAGGACCTCGAGGCGCTCGGCATGAGCGCAGCCGAACTGGCCCGGCGGATCGAGGTTCCGGTGAACCGGATTACCGAAATCCTGAACGGGCGCCGCGCTGTCACTGGCGACACGGCGCTGCGTCTGGGGCGCTTCTTCGGCACGTCGGGAGAGTTCTGGCTCAACCTCCAGAAGCTCTATGAATTGCGGTTGGCGGAGCGGAAGAACGGCGCGGAGATCGCCCGTCTGCCTTCGCTCGGCGACGGCGACCGGCTGCGGGCGTCGGGTTGAGGCCCGTTCGTTCCTCTGCGACTGGACCGCCTGAAACCCGAGGAGCTTATCCCTTGCCTGACCGACCGCTCGTACTCGTCTCGCAGGAAGACCGCACCGCTGTTCTGACTCTGAACCGCCCGGAAAAGAAGAACGCGATGAACGATGCGCTGCTGGAGGCGTTCGTCGCAGCGGTCCGCAGCGCCAATGCCGACGACGAAGTGCGCGCCATCGTCGTCCGGGGCGCGGGTGACTGCTTCACTTCCGGTCGCGATGCCTCCGAGTTCGAGGAGGCCGCCATTCTCCAGGACATGTCCGTGGACGCGGCGGTGGACATCTTCCTGGAGGCGCTTTCACTGCTGATCGAATCGCCGAAGCCGACGATTGCGGCCGTGCACGGCACGGCACTCGGCGGCGGGCAGGCCATGTCGCTCGCCTGCGATTTCGTGGTGGCCGAACGCGGCGCGCGCTTCGGCAATGTGGAGATGGCCTACGGCTTCCCGGCCGCCATGAACATCGCGCTGCTGACCCGCCAGATCGGCCGGCGCCGCGGGCTGGAGATCGCCATGACCGGCAACCTCTACACCGCCGAGCAATATCGCGAGTTCGGCCTAGTCAACCGGCTGGCCGAGCCGGGCGGCCTGGCGGAGGAGGTGGCGGCGTTCGTCGGCACACTCACGGAGCGCGCGCCCTGGGCGGTCCGGCGCACCAAGACGACCTACCGCCTCGCCGAGGACATGGCGCTCCACGGCGCGCTCAATTTCGGCAACCAGCTGAACCAGCTCCTCCGCCTGAACGGCCAGCTCGCCCCGATCCACAGCCGCAGCGCGGGCGTGAAACGGGCGCTGAAGAGCGATATCGCAGACGGCGGATGAGGCCTGAGCCCGGCGCGTCCGAGGGAAATATCAGCTGGTTTCCCCGGATGCGTATTGCGCCAGGATATTCTTCCATAATTTCCCGAACTCTCCGACGAAACTCCGGAAGCTCGCCGTCTCGGACTTGAGTCTCGCCCCGTCGATTATGTCCTGCGTATTCCAGATCGTGGCAAGCTGTTCTTCCCTTTCCGTAGCCTCGGAAACGCCGTACACGAAGCCGGTGCGGACATCGACCATGGCGCCCGATGTCGTCGACGAAACGAACGCCTTCTTGTCGGGAAGCAGTCCCAGCGTGATCAGGGACAAGGGTCCGAGCGGCGTGCCTTCGATGTGAAACACCGTATCGACAGAGTAGATGAGGACGAGATCCGTCCTGAGGCGTGCTGCGGAAATCCTGAGGTCCTTTATCGATTCCGGATTTCGAGGCAGGATGATCCTGCTCAGGGGCGCGATTCCTGCGACCATCGGCAAGGCGGAAATCCTGGCGAACAAGTCTTCGTCTTCTATGTCTCTTATGTCTCTTGCCGTTACGACGCTATATCTGCCCGCGCCATAACCGATGTTGGTCCTGGAGGCGTAACCGGGGGCCTGAATTCTCACAACGGCGATCCGCGCCGGAAACGGGCTGGCCGGTTCGACCTCCATCAGTGCCCCGATATCCTCGTCGGCCAGCGCCTTCAAATTGGCGCCGGCGGCCGGCGTTGTGTATGTCGCGCAACCCTGAATTGCGACCGTCCAGACCGCAGCAATGGCTCCCAGGCCAATCCATTTCACGGCGGCCGGGATTCCGTCCGCGCGGAGAGCATGCGCTCTTTTCCGGTTTCGGTCGGTCCGTGCGCCCGGCCCCGGCGGCCGCGCCGGCTTCCCCGTTTCGATGCCGTTGTCCTGGCGCATTCATCCCCCCTCCCGGCGGGTGGACGGCCAGAATAACCGGCATGTGCGCCTCAATTGTGGCGACGCCGCGCCGCGCCCTGGGCCGGACGGCGGGTGCGCCCATCCGCACCGGCGTCGAAAGGGAAAGCAGCCTCTCGAGAGGAAAACCGCCGCCGGGTAGTCGGGACGGCCGCATTTGCCGATGACGGTGCAGTCGTGATTCTCCACATCGCGGCATTGCGCGAACGCCTCGGCCTTCGCCGCGTCGGCAACAGCCTAGCTGGCGGTGCGGAAGCCCTCGTAGCCGTTGGTGGCCACGGCGTCGCAGCGCTGCTTGTAGCGGTCCACCCCGCCGACATAGGGCATGAAGATGCGCGGCTTGCCGGGGATGTTGGCGCCGACATACCAGGAGTTGGCGAGCGGGTAGAGCGTCGAGTCCGCGACCTCGTTATTGTGCCGCACCCAGGCCCGCTCGGCGGCCTCCTCCGGCTCGATCAGGCCGAGCCCCTCGGCGCGCAGATGCTCCAGGCAGTTCGCGATCCAGTCCACATGCTGCTCGCAGGAGAGGATCATCTGGCTCTTCACGCCGGGGCTTTGCGGCCCGGTCACCATGAAGAGGTTGGGGAAGCCCGCCATCATGATGCCGAGATAGGTGTGCGGCCCGTCCGCCCACTTGTCGCCGATGGCCGCGCCCCGGTCGGTGCGGATGTCGATTTCCTTCATCGCGCCGGTCATCGCGTCGAAGCCCGTGGCGAACACGATGGCGTCAAGCTCGTACTCCGCCTCGTCCGTCCTGAGACCGCCGGGCAGGATTTCCCGGATCGGGGCGCTGCGGACGTCCACAAGCGTCACGTTGTCGCGATTGTAGGTCTCGTAATAATCGGTATCGAGGATCAGCCGCTTGGTGCCGATGGGGTGGTCGTTGGGGCAGAGCAGCTCCGCCGTCTTCGGGTCCTTCACCGTCTGGCGGATCTTCTGCCGGACGAATTCGCAGGCGGTCTCGTTCGCCTCCCTGTTCACCAGCAGGTCGTTGAAGGAGTAGAGGAAGCTGATGCTGCCGCCTTCCCGCCACTTAGCCTCGTAGATGCGGTTGCGCTCCTCCTCGGGGACATCGAGCGCGGACCTGTCGGGCGGCGGGTAGCCGGCGATGCCGAACGGCGTCGAATAGGCGGCGCGACGGCGCTCCTCATACTCCGACTTGTGCCGGCTCTCCTTGTCCTCGCGCATCGGCTCGTTGCGCGCCGGAAGGCTGAAATTGGCGGTGCGCTGGAAGACGTGCAGGTGCCTGGCGTGGCGCGCGATATGCGGGATCGACTGCACGCCGGAGGAGCCCGTGCCGATAATGCCGACCCGGAGTCCGGTGAAGTCCACGCCTTCATGCGGCCAGAGGCCGGTGTGGTACCAGCGGCCGCGGAAGCTCTCCAGGCCCGGATACTCGGGCGTGCGCGGCGTCGATAGATTGCCGGTCGCCATGATGCAGTGGGACGCCCGCACCGGACGGACGGCGCCGGTCTCCGCATCCTCGGCCTCCAGCGTCCAGAGGTTCGCCCCGCTGTCGAAATGCGCCGAGCGGATGCGCGTGTTCAACTGAATGTCGCGGCGCAGGTCGAACCGGTCGGCGACATGGTTCACATAGGAGAGGATCGCCGGCTGGGTTCCGTAGCGCTCGGGCCAGCGCCATTCCTGCTGCAGGTCGTTCGAGAAGGAGTAGGAATATTCCAGGCTCTCGACGTCGCAGCGGCAGCCGGGATAGCGGTTCCAGTACCAGGTGCCGCCGATTCCGTCCGCCGCCTCGAAGGCGCGCACCCGGAAGCCGGACTTCCGCAGCCTGTGGATCGCGTAAAGCCCGCCGACGCCCGCACCGATGATCGCGACATCCAGGTCTTTTCCGCTCATTCCGCCTCGCCTCGCCCGTCCGCCCGCCTCCGGGGCGGCCGACCGGCAACGCGCCGAACACAGGCTCCCTGACAGGAAATTCAGGAACTGGCGCGCCCGGGAAGACTCGAACTCCCAACCTTCTGATCCGTAGTCAGACGCTCTATCCGATTGAGCTACGGGCGCCGTTAGGGAGGGCGGACATTAACGCCGGTCCGGCGGGGATGCAACTCTCTCCGGAACGCGTCCCGGCTTGGGGATAACCCGTTGTCAGAAGCCGCGATAACGCGCTACTGTCCTGCAATGGGCGGAAATTCGGTGGCGTTTCAGGGCGGAACAATTATGCGTAAACGGTCAAGCGCGAGCGCCCTCCTTCTCGGCGGGCTTCTGGCTGTTGCAGGGTGCGTGAACCCGGAAACCGGCCTGCCTCCCGGCTCAACCCGTGTGGAGGCCCCGGCGACGCCTGCAGCAGGCGCGGTACGGGAAGCGCCGGCTCCCGCCGCCCGGCAGGCGGCCGCAGCGCCCGCGCCGCAGGGCGGGGAGAGCTTCGTCGTCCGCAAGGTCCGCCAGCTAGCCGGCGAGGCGGATGCGCTGGCGGGAGTGCTGGAAGGCCTGGAAAAGGCGCATGCGAACCTGAGGGACGGGGCCCGTCAGCGCGCCGCAGGCTACCATGAGCGCGTCGGCGCGATCGAGGCGCGCCTCAAGATCGGGACGACACGCGCGAACCCGAGGCTGCGGGCGGAATGGAATGTCGCGCAATCGATGCTGGCAGCGCTCGACCGCGATGTCGGAGCCTGGGACGTGCTGCGGACGCGCGCCGCCGAGGCCGATTCCAGGGCTGCTTTCCTCAACGACTCGGTACTGAACGCGTTCGAGTTGTCCGGCGCTGTCGAGGAAGACCACCGCGCGCTGCATGCCATCGGGGACCGGGCGGCGCATATGACGGTGACCGTGACCCGCCTTCTGGACGAGGTCGCCGCTTCCTCCGAGCGGCAGAGCCGGCTGGTGACGGCGGAACGCCGTGAACTGGCGCTGCTGGCCGAGGCGATCGACGCCGGCAGCCTCGACGACGGGGTGGCGAGCGGGCCTTATTCCTCGCGGGCCGCGGAAGAGCGGCCGCTCGCGGTCGTCCGCTTCGACGACCCGAACGTCGCCTATGAGGAGGCCTTGTCGGCAGCGGTGCAGCAGGTGCTCGAGCGCCGGCCGGGATCGACCTTCGAGGTCGTCGGCATCTCTCCGGGCGGAAGCATGGCTGCGGCTGCGGACTATGCCGACAAGATCCACAGGAGCCTCCGGCGCATGGGCGTCGCGGCGTCCAGGCTCAGAATCGCGACGCGCGCGGACAGCGACGCGAGCGTGGAGGAAGTCCGCCTCTACGTCCGCTAGCCCGCGGGCTCACACCCCGCCCCAGATTTCCTCGGCAAGTGTCACCGCCAGTTCGAGCTTCCGCCGCTGGTCGTCATGGCTGATCCTGTTGCCGTGTTCGGTTGAGGCGAAGCCGCATTGCGGCGCGATGCCGAGCTGGTCGAGATCGACATATCGGGACGCCTCGTCGAACTTCCGCTTGAGGTCGTCGAGGCTCTCCAGCTCGGGCGTCTTGGTGGTGATGAAGCCCGGCAGGACGCGCTGGCGGCCCTTGGCGAGCAGGCCGAGCGGCTCCAGCCCGCCGGCGCGCTCCGTGTCGTATTCCATGAAGAAAATATCGACCCCGGTCCTGTTGAAAACGGCATCGGCGGCAGGGTCGTAAGCGCCTTCCGCCGCGTGAGCGGACCGGAAGTTGCCGCGGCAGAGATGCATCGCGACCGTCATGTCGTCCGGGCGGTCCCTGATCGCCTCGTTCATCATCCAGGCATAGCGGTCGATCAGCCGGTCCGGGTCCCAGCCTTGCTGCTGCTTCTCCGCGCGGTGCTTCGGGTCGCAGAGATAGGCGAAGAAGATGTCGTCGAGCTGGATATAGCGGCAGCCGGCGGCATAGAACGCCCCGACGGCCTTCCGGTAGGTCGCCGCGATGTC
>JAJECZ010000242.1 GCA_022821735.1 Alphaproteobacteria bacterium
TCAGCACCACGTCGCGCAGCCATCCGTCCCGCTCGATGAAGTTCCTCTGCTCCCAGAGCGTCGCCCCCGGCGGCGGCGCCACCCCGCCCACGATGACATCCCCCACCTCGCCCTCGGCATGGCAGCTCACGACATGGATGAGATGTTTCGACTGCATGGTTCGGCGCGAGGACCGTAAGCCCCGTGCTTTACTCGTCTGTTCCCGTAAACAGCGCCGGGTCGGGCGATTCGAGCAGGCGCTTGAGACGCGAGAGGAAGCGGCCGGCCGGGGCGCCGTCCAGCGCGCGGTGGTCGAAGGTGACGACGAAGGTGGCGATGTCGCGGATCGCGACCTCATTGCCGGTGACGGCGGGCGTGCGCCGCATCCTGCCGACGCCGAGGATGGCGCATTGCGGCGGGTTCAGCACCGGCGTGAACCAGTCCACGCCGAGCGCGGCGAGGTTGGTGACCGTGAAGGTGGCGCCCTCGAAATCGGAAGGCGCGAGCTTGCGGGACCGTGCACGGGCCGTCAGGTCGGCGGCGGCATGCGCGATCCCGCCAAGGTCGAGCCTGCCGGCGTCGCGCAGCACCGGCACCACGAGCCCGTCCTCGACATCCACCGCCATGCCGAGATTGATGTCCCGGTAGCGATGGATCGCCCCGTCCACGAAAGCCGCGTTGAGCGCCGGGTTGGCTTCCAGCGCGGCGGCCGCGGCCTTCAGCACGATGTCGTTGAGCGCCGGCACGATGCCGTACGCCGCGCGCCATTCGTTGCGGTTGGCGTTGCGGAAGGCGCGCATGGCGGTCATGTCGATATCGAGGCCTTCCGTGACCTGCGGCGTGCCGGTCCAGTGCGCGCTGAGGCGCTCGGCCGTGACGCGGCGGATGCCTTCGAGCGGCACCACGTCATGCGCCGGTTCGCCGGAAGGCTTCTCCTCCAGCGGCGGGGCGTCGCCCGAATCGACGGCGCGCTGCACGTCCTCCTTGGTGACGCGCCCGCCGGGGCCGGTGCCTTCCAGACGGTCGGCGTCCACGCCGTGCCGTTCCGCGAGGCGGCGCGCAACGGGCGTGACGCGCTGTTCGTCCGACACGGCCTCGGGCGCGGCGACCGTCTCGTCCGCCCTGTCAGGCAGGTCCTCGCCCGCGTCGCCGATCCAGGCGAGTGTGGCGCCGACGGGATATTCCCGGTCTGCCTCCGCGTCGATGCGCAGCAGCACGCCGCCGGCCGGCGCCTCGACATCGACCGTCGCCTTGTCGGTCTCGACGGAGTAGAGCGGCGCGCCCAGTTCGACCGGAGCGCCTTCCGCCGCATACCATTCCACGATCCTGCCGCGCTCCATGGTGTGGCCGAGCGCGGCGAGCCTGAGGCGGACCGCCATCAGGCCATGACCTTCCGCACGGCCGCCGAGACGTCCCCGACATCGGGAACCGTGACGTTGACCAGCTCCTCGGCGAAGGGCATGGGCACATGCGGGCTGCCGACCCGGACGATGGGTGCGCGCAGGTCGTGGAAGCACTGCTCGGCGAGCGCGGCCGCGATCTCCGCGCCGGTGCCGGCGAAGGAGGAATCCATCTCGCAGACCACGGCGCGCCCGGTCCGGCGCACGGACTCGCAGATCGTCTCCATGTCGAGCGGGGCCAGCGTCCTCGGGTCCACGACCTCGATGTCATAGCCCTCGTCCTCAAGCGCGATGCCCGCCTCCAGCGCGCGGGGCACCATGCCGCCGATGGCGACGACCGTGGCGTCCTCGCCTTCCCGCTTGACGTCCGCCTGGCCGAAGGGGATCGCATAGTCCTCCTCCGGCACCTCGCCCTCGCTCACATAGAGCGCCTTGTATTCGAAGAACGCTACGGGGTCGGGGCTGCGGATCGCGGTCTTCATCAGTCCCTTCGCGTCATAGGGCGTGCTGGGTGCTGCCACCTGCAGCCCCGGCACATGCATGAACCAGGATTCCATGATCTGCGAATGCTGGGCCGCGACCAGCCGGGCGGGGCCGCAGGGCAGACGGATGACGATGGGCACGCTCGCCTGGCCGCCGGTCATGTAGCGCATCTTGGCCGCCTGGTTGACGACCTCGTCCATCGCGCAGGTGATGAAATCGACATACATGATCTCGACCACCGGGCGCATCCCGGCGAGCGCCGCGCCCACGCCGAGGCCGACAATGCCCGCCTCCGCAATCGGCGTCTCGAAGATCCGGTCCGGCCACTTGTCCACGATGCCCTGGGTGACGGTGTAGGGGCCGCCATGGGCGATCACGTCCTCGCCGATGACGAACACGCTGTCGTCGCGGGCCATTTCCTCATGCAGCGCTTCCCGCAGCGCGTCGCGGAGCGCGATGGTCCTCATGCCGAAACCCTCCATTCCGTATCCAGCACGTCGGTCAGCACGTCCTCCGGGTCCGGCAGCGGGCTCTCCTCGGCATAGGCCACGGACTTCGCGACCTCCGCGGCCGCCCCGGCCTGGATCGCCTCGTCCTCGTCGTCGCCGAGCCACTGGCGTTCCTTCATCCACGCGCTGAACAGCTTGATGGGGTCGCGGTTCTCGCGCCAGTCATCGACTTCCTCGCGGGAGCGGTATTCCTCCATGTCGCCGAGGCTGTGGCCGTAGAAGCGGTAGGTCCGGGCCTCGATCAGGGTCGGGCCTTCGCCGCGCCGGGCGCGCTCCACCGCCTCCCCGGCGGCTTCATAGACCGCCTCCAGGTCCTGCCCGTCCACCGAGACGCCGGGGATGGCGTAGGAGGCTGCCATGTCGGCCACCGAGTCCACCACGGCGACATTCTTGCGGGGCACCCATTGCTGGTAGCCGTTGTTTTCGCAGACATAGACGACCGGCAGTTTCCAGAGCGAGCCGAACAGGAGGCCCTCATGGAAGGGACCGCGCGCCGCCGCGCCGTCGCCGAAGAAGACGACCGACACCTGGTCGCTCTTGCGGATTCTGCTGGCCAGCGCCGTACCGGTCCCGGGGCCGATGCCGCCGGCGACGATGCCGTTTGCGCCCAGGATGTTGCGGGAGAAATCGGCGATGTGCATGGAGCCGCCCTTGGCGCGGCAACTGCCGGTCGCGCGCCCGAACAGTTCCGCCATCATGCGGTCCATGGGAGCGCCCTTGGCGAGGCAATGTCCGTGGCTGCGATGCGTGCCCAGCACATAGTCGTCGTCGCGCAGATGCGCGCAGATCGCCACCGCGATCGCTTCCTCGCCGCAATAGGTGTGGAGCGTGCCCTTGACGGTGCCGAGGCTGGTCTGGCGCAGCGCTTCTTCCTCGAAGAGACGGATTCGCCACATGTCCGTATAGATCCTGCGGCTGAGTTCGGCATTGAGGGTCATGGCGCCTCCGGTTCGCTGTTCGGGCCTGTCGCCGCCTATATTCTGCGAGACGCGCCCGGATGTCATCAGGAGTTGCGGCGTCGGGACTCCGCGCGGCATGTTATGAAATGTCATGTTTTGTCGTATTCCGGTTCCTATCCCCAGGTGTTCTCATCAGTTCTCGAGTCATCCATCTTGCATCGCAACCTCCTTTCGTCGCCGTTTTCCTCCGCTCCTAAGGCCGGGCAAGCGTCCCGGTTTCGCGCGTACCACGTCGGCGCAGCTCGCGCCCGATTGCGCCTATGCGCGCGAGCCGGGCCGGGCGAAGGACGCACCTTTCCCGTCCACTCGCGCCGGGGCATTTGCGGCGCCCCAGCCATCGCTTCCCTGCGCAGAAAAGCCGAAAGACGACCCCGGACGCCGTCTTTCCCAACGCTCATATTAGCACAATTTCCCTCATATCAAGTATATATTAGGAATTATTAGTGAAAAATCGCGAGCGAACCGCTGTATATCATCTCGGTCCCGGTCCTGCAGCCGAGGACGGTCCTTTCGCCTGCACTCCTCGCGGGAACCGGCGCGGCAAGGTTCGGCATGCAGAAGGTGCTTGGCCGCATGGGGGTAACAGGATGTCGTTAACAATAGCCAGCTTCCTCCCTCCTACTGGCATCTTGAATCACAAATCCCCCGCCCCGTGAATTCCCTTTCGATGTAATCAGGCCAGATCGCGGTCTAAAGCCGGCGTCATCGTCGATGGGCGGTGGCGGGACACACCGCAGGGATCCCGCAAGGGGCGGCCGTTTCGCCGACATTATCGGAACATTCCGGCAATAACGGAGCGGGCTGGCGTCTTCGGGCGCCGCTGCCGGCTACCGTTCGCCCGGATCGGGCATTCGATATCCGACACCGCGCTCGTTGAAGATCCACGCCGGGCGCTGGGCGTCCTCGCCGAGCTTGCGGCGGAGGTTTCGCACGAAGATACGGACCAGGTTCGGACCGGCGTGCTCCCGCCCGGCCCACACCTGACGGAGCAGCGTGTCGTAGGGGACCACCCGTCCGGCATTGAGCGAGAGCACCTGCAGGAGCGCATACTCGGTTGCGGTGAGGTCCACCGCGCGCCCCGCCACCGTGACGCGGCGGCTCTCGTAGTCGACTGCGAGTTCGCTCAGCATGAACGGGGCCGGGCGCTCGCGCTTTCGCAGCGCCGCCCGCACCCGCGCGGTGAGTTCGGTCGGCGAGAAGGGCTTGACGATGTAGTCCGCGGCGCCGGCGTCGAGCGCCCGCGCGACGGTCTCGTCGCGGCCATAGACGGAGATGAAGATGACCGGCAGGTCGGAGAGCTCGGGGATCCGGGTCATCAGTTCGACTCCGTCGGCGCCGGGTAGCGCCAGGTCGAGCAGAACGAGCGCCGGCCTCTCCGCGCGGAGGATGCGTGCGAGCTCATGGTGGTCGCCCGTGACGAGGGGCGCGTAGCCCTCGGCCGAGAGCGCGTCGCGCACGAAGCGCAGCGTACGCGGGTCGTCGTCAACCACGAGGATGCGGGCGGGCTCGGCGGCGGCGCGGGGCGTGCGCGGCGGTCCCGGGGCGGCGCCGGGCGCCTCGCCGCCGGCGTCCTCGGCCATCGGCACGGTGAAGATGATGGTGGTGCCCCGGCCGGGGCCGGCGCTCTCGGCCCGGATGCG
>JAJECZ010000278.1 GCA_022821735.1 Alphaproteobacteria bacterium
CCGCCACGCGCCGGAAGCACTTCAACCGTCCTGTGTGTCTCAACTGTGCCCAACAATGTGAAACTCACCTCCTGCCCAACTCGCAGGCGTGAATCCCAAATCAGAACCGATGCTGCTAGGTGCCCCTCCCGCACCGCTTACGATGGTACGATCGCTAACACGAACGATGCCGCTCCGCTTGCAGTAGCCGGCGAGTTCTATGCCGATGGAGCCGGCGCTAGCATCGCCGGAGGGTTCGGCGCCCGCCGGTAGTCGAAAATACCGGGAGGGGCGCGACAGCCCTTCCTTATCTACAACTCAGGGGCGGCGGCCCGTGTCGCTGCCCCCTTTTTTTACCGCATCGCCGGACCGCCAATGCGCGCTCTTTATCTCATCCTGTTCGCTGGCGCCGTGCTGCTCGTCGCGACGACGATCGCCTACGGGCAGGACCGGACCGAAGCGCGCTTCTTCGCCGGGATGGGGGCGCTCGCCGCCGCCCGCGCCACAGCGGACCGGGAGATGCGCGACGAAAAGCTCGACGAGGCCATCGGCATCTTCCGGTCGATCCTCGTGGACCGCCCGGACCTCGTGCGGGTGCGCCTCGAACTCGCCCGCGCCTTCTTCCTGAAGGAGGAGGACACGCTGGCGAGGCGGCATTTCGAGCAGGTGCTGGCCGGGGACCTGCCGCCGGCCGTCGCCGCCAACATCCGGCGCTTCCTCAACATCATGCGCAGCCGGCGGCGCTGGACGGCGCATTTCGGCGCGGCCATAGCCCCGGACAGCAACCTCAACGCCGCGTCGGGCAGCCGCACGATCTTCGTCGACACGCCCTTCGGCCGCCTGCCCTTCACCCGCCAGGGCGACATTGCGCCCAGGTCCGGCCTCGGCGTCTCGCTCTGGGGCGGCGGCGAATACCAGCATCCGCTCGGGCCCCCCGGATCGAGGTCCGGGGCAAGCCGCTGGCGGCTGCGCTCCGGGGCGGACGCCAACATCCGCGAATACAAGGGCGGGACCTTCGATCGCCATTCCGTCTCGGCCCATCTCGGCCCGCGCCGGCTCATCGACGCGAGGACGGAGGCCAGCCTGCTGGCGACGGTGGACCGGCAGTGGGCCGCCGGCATGCCGGAGACCGACCGCTTCGGCCTGCGGCTGGAGGCGGAGCGCCTTCTGACGCCGCGCCTCGCCATGTTCGGGCAGGCAAGCGCCGCCCGGCGCAACTGCCGCGACTGCGACTGGATCGACGGCCCGGTCGGCGATGTCTCGCTCGGCGCAAGCTGGGCCGCGCTGCCGATCCTGCGCGTCGGCGGCAATGCCGGCTGGAACTGGAGCCGCACCAATGCCGAGCACTGGCGCTCGGGCGGGCCCCGGGCCGGCCTCGGCGCGACGCTGACGCTGCCGGCCGGCTTCACCCTCGGGCTGTATGCCTCCCTGCAGCGCACCGAATACCAGGGCAGCGGCCTCGCCCACAACACCATCGACCGCGAGCCGCGCGAGGACGAGACGCAGACGCTCTCGCTCTCGGTGCACAACCGCGCCTTCACCGTGGCCGGCTTCAGCCCGCGTCTCAGCCTCGTCCGCGAGGAGCGCGACACCAACGCCCAGGCCCTCGACTACAAACGCAACCGCGCCGAGCTGAGCTTCGTGCGCCAGTTCTGAGCGGCACAGAGACAAGGGGGTACCCGGAACGGTCTGCAGGCCGAACGGCAGCCGCCGGCGCGGACCGCGATTCACACGGCGGACATCGCAAGGCCCGCCCCGATGACGCCGGGACCCCGCCGGCACTGGTTGCCGAACGCCGCCTCCCCGGCATACCGCGCCAGGCCGACATTGCGGTCCTCTACGAGCATCTGCGCTTCGCGGGCCTCGGCATCGTCACCGTGAGAAGCAGGGCAGGTCGCCGCTCAGAACAGCCGCACGAATTGCAGCTCCCCGCTTGTGCGTTCGTAATCGTGGAGTTGCGCGTTGCTCTCCCGGCTCTCCCGCACCAGCGAGACGCGCGGGCTGAAACCCCAGAGCGCGAGCGCTCGGTTGTGGGCCGAGAGGCGGAAGGTGCGGGTTTCGTCCTCGCGGCGCGCATCGGGGTCGGCAAGGAAGGGCAGCCAGCCGCGCCCGTATTCCGTCCGGCGCAGCGTTGCGACCCCGGAGACGGTGAAGCCCCAGCCGAGCGCCCATGACGCCCCCATGGACGCCCAGCGGCTTTCGCTGCGGTTGCGTCTTGCCTTAGCGCGTTCTTCGCCGAGGCCGGCGGAAAGGTCGAGACGCACGGTCGGCGTGACGATCCATGACAGAGCGCCGTGAAGGCCCGTCACCGGCCCGTCCTGTGTCTTGCTGCGGTCATGCCGGCGCTCATGCCGGGAGAGGCCCCCGCGCGCCGTGACGCGCCTTGTGAGCCGCCTCTGCGCCTCCAGGCGCGGGCCGATCTCCCTGTGGTATCCCTTGCCGCCGCTCCAGTGCCGGCGCACGTCCAGCAGCAGGCTCGCTTCGGTCCGCGCGTCGATCAGCCAGCGCGGCCCCGCATGGCCGGAAAGCGTCATGCGGTCGAACGCGCCGCCGCGATACTCCCGCCGCGAAAGGTCGCCGCCCGCGCGCAACCGCCAGGACGGGGCAAGCGGATACTGGTATTCACCGCCGGTCCACACCGAGAGGCCGACGCCGGACTCCTCCGTTGCCGGCTCGTCCAGCGTGAAGGGAAGGCGCCCAAAGGCCGTGTCGATCATGATGGTGCGCCCGCCCGAGGCCGCGCCGATATTGCTGTCCGGCGCAACGCCCATGCCGAAGCGGACCTGCCAGCGCTTGCGGGCGCGCATGATGGTGAGGAAGCGGCGCACATTGGCGGCCACCGCCTGCGGGACATTGCCGGCCAGCACGGTCTCGAAGTGCCGCCTCGCCAGGCCATCCTCCTCCTTCAGGAAGAAGGCGCGGGCAAGCTCCAGCCGCACCCGCACCAGGGCGGGGTTCTCTACAAGAATGCCGTGGAAGGCCGCTATGGCCTCGTCCAGGCTCGCATCGCGTTCCTCGCCCTCCGGCATGGCCATGGCCTGCCCGACAGCCGCCAGACCGGCGCGGAAGCGCGTATCGGTCGCGTCCTGGCCGTAGGCGATCGTCGCCGCGACAAGCAAAAGCATGCCAGCTATGAACGAGGCGTAGAGAAGGCGAGTCATGGCGTCGTCAGGTATCGGTCAGAAAGAAGCCCCGGCCGCGCGGACGCGACCGGGGCCAAGGTTACTCGCCGGAGCGATGACTACTGCTCGTTCGCACCGAACGCGCCGACCATGCGGCCTGCCGTGCCGAACTCGGTATAGAATGTGCCGGTCGCGACACCAGGAACACCATCGGTTCCCTGCTCGCGAAGAGTGCCGGCCCAGCTGCCAGAAGCAGCAGCGTCATCGTCGCCGATGGTCCAGACCGTATCGTTCATAGCCGCGCGGGTGATGGCCCCGACATCACTGATGGCACCTTCCTTCAACGCGACAGACCAGTCACGGGATTCGCCGTCAGCACCAATGAACTGATCGATGGTTCCGGTGATCGTATGCTCTTCGGCAAAGGTCGCTTCCAGTCTTGCGCGCGCGGTAAAGTGACCGGCGTCATTCGTGCCACCGGTCAGGCTTTGAAGCGCATATTTGCCAGCCGCGCCGCCCATGTAGGTTGCGCCGCCGCGCAAATCGGCGATCCCGACAGTGCCGGAGTCCGTTCCCCGGTAATCATGGAACGCGCTTGCGGTGAACGTATTACCGTTTTCGGTCTTGTGGAGCCACCAGCCGTAGGAAGCGTAAGCATCGTCCGCAGAGTCCATAACTCGGGCTTCCGCGTTCGAGGGCCTGAACGTCCAAGTGTCGCCCGACGCAAGCGTGAATCCTTTCGCGGCTACTGAGGCCGAGCAACCGTTGGCGGCAGTGCCAGGCGTGCATTCATATTGGCCGGACACGCCGTGATAGCTGCCAGGAATGAGAACGACATCCGCACCTTCCCGATTCGGGCTCGGCAACCGGAACACTTCTGTGCCGGCGGTCCGATCTACGTTCGCGAACGCTACATTCGCCGCCACAAATGTGAACGTGGACGGGATCACTCCGTCGCTGTCCAACTGATACTCGTAAGCGCCGGTGGCTGTGACTGCTGCGGCGCTACCGAACTTCCTGCCCTCAGTCGGGTCTTCGACATTCGAGTAAACAAATGCCTCGACCATGTCGCCGCCAGCGGGGTCGGCATATCTCTTGCCTGCCCAGCCGTGGTTATCGGCGACCGTCGTCTTCTTGTCTTCCGACAGGACGATGGCAGCGGTGAGCGCGGTGTCGCCGCTGTTGCTCACCAGAATATGTGCATCGACGGCAGCGTCAGTGGGTGTCCCAGCGTCGTTGTAAGCGGCCCACCGATCATTAGGCGCGAGAGTGGGTGCTGTGCCCTCAGGAGCGCTGATGCCGGCATACAGCTTCAGGGCTGTTGCTCTGGCGGCCATCATCGCATCCGCTTCGGCCTGGGCCTTCCGCTTCTCGTCCTCGCTGGCGAGCATCGCCAACTGTTCTTTGGAATCGTGGCGCCCCTGCACCGCAGCCAGCGCCGCGTTGAGGTCGGTCTGGTCCGCTTCGGCCAGCCCATCGATTGCCTCTTGGGCCGTGTCGATCAGGCCCTGGGCGGCCATGATGTTTTCTTCACTGGACGCTGCATTGAGCGCGTCCACAGCATCACTGGCCGCCATAACGGCGTTCGTCGCGGCAGTGATATTCGCCTGACGCTGCATTTCAGCAGCCACAGCAGCCGTGTCCGGGCCACCGCTGCTACCGCCCCCGCCGCACCCGGCGAGTGCCAGGGCCGTAGCGGCCATCGCCGCGATAGCCAGATGTTTCATGGTTCTCATCGAACCTTTCTCCTTTCCACCAGAACCAGCCGCGCCGGCCGGGCAAACCGTTTGGATTGTTCCTCCGTGTTGTGGATGTCCGCGCGGATCAGAAGTTGATCCCGATGCCTCCGGCGAGGCCGACGCCTTCCATGGCGCC